>CAISJD010000196.1 GCA_903885605.1 uncultured Chthonomonas sp.
GGAGGTGCTGGAGCTGACGGAGCGCCGCCTGCGGGCCACGGTGCGCGGCCGTCGCGTCACGCGGTGGCGATCCTCCATGAAGGCTGCTACGTACCACGACGTGGAGGTAGCTCGCCATGGCGCGCGGTGGCGGGCGTCGGTACTGCTGGATATCTAGCGGAAAGGCTGACTGGAAATGTCTCGGAAACACCCGCAGAAGCGGGCCAAGGGCGATGAGCGGCTGGCGGCGGACCTGAAGTCGAACAGGGCCGAGTGCCCGGGCAAGCCGCAGTTCACCCGCGCCGACCTGCGCGAAGTGGGTCCCTGCTGCTACGAGCTGTCGCGGGAGGGGCGCCCTTCAATGCTTGCGCCCGCGCGCATCTACGCCGACGAGGCGCTGCTGGAGGCCATGCTGCAGGGCGAGACGCTGAACCAGCTTGCCAACGTGGCCTCGCTCCCCGGCATCACGGGGTGCGTCTACGGCATGCCGGACATGCACACGGGCTACGGCTTCCCCGTGGGCGGCGTGGCAGCCATGGAACTACCCCACGGCATGGTCTCGCCGGGCGGCGTGGGCTTCGACATCAACTGCGGCGTGCGCCTCATCTCGCTGCCCATCACACGCGAGGCGGCCGGGGCCGGCGCGGCCCGACCGCCGCCCTCTCCTCGGCCGCCTCGCTGGACCAGGGCGCGGCTCCGGGCACGCTGGTGGTCAACCTGCGCCTGGCCGCCGACTGCTTCCGCACACCCGAGGGGCGCCGGCAAGTGCGCGCGCTCGTGGAGGGCTACTTCGCCCAGGGTGGCCTGCAACTGCAGATCAACGTGGTGGATCAGGCCCTCCTGCGTGACGCCTGCGTGCACCCGGAGCGCTACGGCGACCTGATCGTGCGCATGGGCGGCTACTCCGAGTACTGGAGCCGCCTGGACGACGAGCTCCGTCGCACACTCCTGCAGCGGACCGAGCACGAGACCGGGTAGAGCCGGGCCCTCAGCGGCTCCGTATGGCGGCCCTCGGCCCGAACCGAATGGTCCAGCGCACCTTGCCGCCAACCGGGGCGTCGATCTCCAGAACCGATAGGCCGGGGGCGCCGGCCACCGGCACGATGCGAAAGGAGCCGGAGGAGCACTCGGCGCACATGGCACGATGGCCCGACCGCGCGATGAGTATCCGGGAGCTTCGCCCGGCCACGGTGAGGGCCGTGCCGGAGAGCGTGCGGCGTCTGCCGTCCCACGCCGGCTCTCCGCCCAGGTCCACGTAGCCCTGTAGGATGTGCCGGTTCGTGCTGATGACGCGGGGCCGTCCCACCTCCTCGGTTAACGCCAGCACACGCGCCTCGCCGGGCCGAAGCGCCTGCGTCAACGGCTTCGAGGCCGGCAGGAGGCCCAGGTAGCGCTCGTTCCAGAAGTCATAGACGTGTACCACGGCCCTGGAGTGTAGCCCCAGCGCACCCTCCGCCGGGTCGCCGGCCAGCCTCAGCGTCAGGGCGCCGGCAGTGGCCGGTTCACGGTTGTTGTAGAGCGTGACGACGTGGCGGCCGGGGCCCGTCTCGAAATCGTAGATGCAGGGCCACCCCGGCGCCGTCAGCATATCGATCGGCCTGGCGCTCACGGGTTGCCTGTGGTACGGGAAGGTCCGCTCGAGGTCGTGCAGCGTCTCCGCCGGCATGTCGCGAAACGAAGTGGCCAGCAGCAGGCGCGACGCGGCCGTGTAGGCCATGGTGAGAAGCATCCGCCGCCCGTCACGGTCTGAGACGGCCGGGCCCAGGGTGCGCCAACCCTTGAGGAGGTTCTTGGCGTCCATGTCGTAGGCTGTGGTGACGCGGTTCTTGTACCAGCGCAGGCCGCCGCGCGAGACCATCTGGGCGGTGATGTCGTAGGTATCGCCCCAGACGCGCTGCGAGTCGATGACGCCGGCCGTCAGGTCAGAGAGCGGCTCGTCCAGCACCCGCTCGTGGATCCATGAGTTGGGGCCGAGCCCCTCCTTCGCCAGCGCAAAGATGGTGCGGTAGGCTTGCGCCGCAGTAGCCGCGGGGTTCCTGAAGCCGCCGGGCGCCAGATGGCCGGACCACTCGCCGTCGGGGTAGTCGAACATCATGCCCGCCACGCCCGCCGCCCGCAGGTTGGCGTATACGCGGCGCATATGGCCCTGGGCTGCGGGGTGGGTATAGTCCAGCGTGCGCCTCGGGTCGCCGCCGAGCATCCAATCCGGGTGCGCGGCTCGGAAGTCGGCGCTGTCGAGGCCCAGCTGGAAGTAGGTGAAGGGCAGGCAGCCCGCCTTGCGGACGCCCTCCGCGTAGGCCGCGCTGGTTCGGAAGTCGCCGGAGTAGTGGCCGAAGCGGAGCCAGTGCTCGTCGTCCCACCAGCCCTGCTCGTTGTTCGCTGCGTAGGTGTCGGGCACCAGCCGTACCGCCGCCCGGGAGTAGTCCAGGAAGCCCGAGCGCCGGATGATCTGCGCCTCCTCCACCAGCCCAGGCGCCGAGGCCACGCCGTACTTGCTGACGAGAGGCTGGTTTCCTGCCTGCGGGTAGTCGAACAGCCCGACGTACCAGGCGCAGACGGTGGGGAAGGTGTAGGGGTTTGGGTGCGCTCCCTGCGCCGTCCTCAGCGCCCGCCCGTAGCGCTCGAGCGCCAAGAAGGGATTGGGTGTGCCGAAGCCCACGTAGAACCGGTCCTGCTTCGGCGCGTAGGCCTCGCCGGGACGGACCAGCCTGCCCACTGGGTCCCTGGCGTAGAGGTCCGCGGCGATGCCCCTGCCGGCCGGCGCGGAAGGCGCCGAGGTGGCTGCCCCCGCGGCCAGGCGCGCGGGCACGGCGAGGCCGGATGGGCTCTCCCAGAGCCAGGCCTCGCTGATTGCGGCGTTGGGCACGGCGGCCATGTTCCGGACGAGGACGCGGCACGAGCCGCCCGCAATCGCTTCGGCGGGCAGGCGGACGGCCCGGACCTCGGCGCGCCGCCCTCCGCGCCCGCTCGGCAACGGCGCCTCGGGGATGAGCGTCCTGCGGACACCGTCGGCGCCCACCACGCTCACCTCCTGGCGGCGACCGTTGCCGTCGAAGTCCCACCAGGTGAGGCCGAGGACATACCCGCTGTCCGGCCGAAGCCCCGACGCCTCCAGAGCCACCTCGCGATCATGGAAGAGGACGGAGGCGAACCAGGACTCATCGGACGATACTTCGGCCCATGTGAAGGGCGACCCCTGCGTGGGTGTCAGGCGCACCCCGGTGCGGCTCAGCGCGCGGTCGCTGCCGCAGTCCAGGTAGGCCGCCAGGTTGGCCCCCGGAAGCGACTTCGCTACGGCGTCGGGTCGGTCCGTGGCCGTAGGCGATGCTCTGCCCACCTGGGCAGTCTTGCAGAAGTCACGGTAGGAGAGCCCGCCCAGCACGATGGAACGTCGCTTGCCTCCGGTGAGGTAGGTCAGCAGCAGGTTGTTGGGCGACCGGCGCGCGAACCCTCGCGTGACGCGGGTATCGCCCGCGCCGCCTGCGCCATCCAGCGTGCGCACGTTGGTGGGCCTGTCTCCGGGGTAGAGACGGGCGCCCGCAAAGGGTGAGAAGGCGGTGAGGCGCAGATCCTTCGCGCTCGTGTTGCGCACGGCGGCCGCAAGGGCGACACGGTCACTCCCCGGGTAGAGCGTGAAGTCGAGTGTGAGGGTGGGCCGGCCCGTGCCGGCGCAGGTGATGCGCATGGTGCGTCCGGCGCCCAGGACGTCGCGCACCGGGAACCAGGCGGCCGACCTGCGCAGGCCCGCGGCAGTGCTGCTCCATACGTTGGCGGTGCAGGTAGCCCGGCGCACGGCCGTCGCGCCCGAGGCATCCAGCAGGTCGTAAGTGCCTGTGCGCAGGTCGAACACGGCGCGCACCAGGCCGTTGCTCAGGAATGCGGCGGCGCCCACGCGCCCGGATGTGACCGGCGCTGCGCCGGATCTGTATGCCCCACAGAGGATCAGTGCGAGGGCCGAAAGGGCCGAAGTGCAGAGCAACCGACACCGGTGCGAACCCATGGACCGCCTCCTCGGGCGCCGGCCCGTTGGAGCCGTAACCGCCGCTGCAAGCGTACCCGCCACCGCGCCGTAGGCCGGCGCATGGAGCCGAGGAGCGCCCCGGCCCTTGGGACGCGGCCGCGCCGGTACGTGTCAGGCTCCGAGGCGCTGAACCGGTTGGCGCGACGGCGCTAAGGGCCTTGTATCGAACCGCGTCCCTGATATATCATACTCGTGAACATGTGAGGTGTTGGCTGGGGGCCCACGGTCCCCGGTTAACGCCAACTGGCTCTCTCAAGCCCGGCCCTGGTGCGGTGTGCCGCCCACCAGGGCCTTTTTTTTGCTCAGGCCTGTCGGGCCCGCCGGCGTGCGCCTCTACGCTGCCTGCCGGGCGGCCTTGCTTGGGCTAGCTCACGCTGAAGAGCCGGTCCAGCCCCGCATCGACGAAGAGGCGCTTGATGAAGGGCCGGCAGTTGATGACGCTGAACTTCGCCTCGCCCACGGTCTTGGCCGCGCCGATGATCACTCGCAGGAAGGCCGACGAGACATAGTCGACGCCGCCCAGGTCGAAGGCGACCGAGGCTCCTTCACCGGTCTTTGCCAACTCGGCTTTGACCTGCGCATCGGCCTCCGGGCTGTTGGAGCCGTCCATCCGCCCTGCGAACGTGCAGGTCAGGAGCGACTGTTCGGCGTTGTAGGTCAGTTCAAGCATGGGGGCGCCCCTCCTCAGTGGTCGCTGTGGTAGTCGGCCAGCAGGCCGTCGACGGTCTCGGCGGGATCGAGGTAGCGGCTCGTGTCGAAGCTGTGCCACTTCTCGTTCGGGCGCTTGCGGCAGACGCGCTTGATGTTCAGCAGGTGGCGGGCCGTCACGTTCTCCGTGGTGATGTTCTTCCCGCCGCTGCCGCAGCCCAGTGTGAATGACGGCGCCAGCGTGTTGAGCAGCGAGCCGACGGCGCCCTGCGTGGAGGGCGTGTTGACCACCACGCGGCCGGCGTTCATCAGGGATGCGAACTGGGAGATGCGCTCCTCGTCGTTGGCGTAGATCGAGGCGGTGTGCCCCATGCCTCCGCGGTAGTTGAGGTCGACGCAAAGCTTGGCCGCGGTGTCGGCGTCGGCGCCAACGTAGAAGGCGATGATCGGCGCCAGCACCTCGCCGCAGAGCGGCTCCTCCGGCCCCACCGTGGCGAGCTCGGCGACCAGGACCCGCGTGTCCTCCGGAACCGTGATGCCGGCCATCCGGCATATGGCGTCGACCGGCTGGCCCACGATCTCCGCCGACATGTCGCCCGACTTGGGATTGACGGCCACCGCCTCAACCCTCGCCTTCTGGTAGCCGTCCAGGAAGTGGAAGCCCTGACGCCGCATCTCCGCCCGCGTGGCTTCGGCGATGGCCTGCTCCACCACGATGGCCTGCTCGCTGGCGCAGACGGTGCCGTTATCGAAGGTCTTGGAGGCGAGGATGGAGGCGACGGCATAGGCGAGGTTCGCGCTCCGGTCGATGTAGACGGGCACGTTCCCGGGGCCGACGCCGATGGCCGGCGTGCCCGAGCTGTAGGCGGCTGTGACCAGGCCCGTGCCGCCCGTTGCGAGGATCAGGGCCATGCCCCGGTGGGACATGAGGCACCGGGTGAGGTCGCGAGAGCCGTCGGTTACCACCTGGATGCAGTCCTCCGGCGCATCGGCCGCCAGGGCCGCCTCGGTGCAGATGCGGACGGTCTCGGCCACCGATCTCTGGCTGCGGCGGTGCGGGCTGATGATGATCGGGTTGCGGGTCTTGAGGGCGATGAGGATTTTGAAGATGGCCGTGGAGGTGGGGTTCGTCACCGGCGTGACGGCGAAGATCGGGCCCAGCGGCTCGGCGATCTCCGTAATGCCCGACGCCTCGTCGTGTGCGATGACGCCGACGGTCGGCACATCGCGGATGCTCTCGTAGACCAGCTGGGCGGCGATGACGTTCTTGATCACCTTGTGCTGCCAGACGCCCAGGCCGGTCTCCTCCGCGGCCATGCGCGCCAGCTCAACCCGGTGCGCGAATGCGGCGCGGAAGACGCTCTCTACGATTCGGTCAACATGCTCTTGGTCGTACTGCGAGAAGACGGCCGCGGCCATCGTGGCGGCCGACATGATGCCGTCGGCGCGGGATTGTACTGCGGGATCCATGGGTTAGCGCTGCGCTCCTGTTAACGGATGGTGGATTCGGCGCGGAGGCGGATAGCCGCAGCGCCGTCGTCAGATTGCCGTAGCAATTCTAGCCGACGACGGCGCCCAAGCGGCATGGGAGGCCGCCCCCGCAAGCATCGGCAAGCGGGGGCGGCCCTGGGGGCGTTACGGCACCACGTTGAACGCGGCGTTTGCTGATGCGGGCAGGTACCAGTCGTCGCCGGCGAAGGCCGCTGTGGCCGTGTGGGCGCCTGTGGCCTCGCCGGCCGGGATCGCCCAGGTCACGGTGGCCCAGCCGTCGGCCGCCACGACGCCGGTATCGACCGCCGTGCCGTTGACGCTGAAGGCGACGCTCTTGCCGGGCTGGACCACGTAGTCCGGCAGGCTGCGCACATAGGCCTTCAGCGGCAGGGTCGTGCCCGTCTTACCCGACCTGACATAGGGCCAGAGGTACAGATTGGCCTTCGTCACCGTCAGCTTGCCGGTATTCGCCGAGGCGTTGTAGCCGGCGTCGCCCGCGAACTCGGTCCGGATGGTCCGGACCCCGGCTCCGGCGCCCTCGGCCACGGTGTAGCCGAACTGGATGTAGCCCGAGGGGTTGGTATCCATCGTGCCCAGCTCCGTGCCGTCGAGCTTCATCGTCATGGGCTTGCCGGCGACGGTGGCGTTGTTCATCAGGTAGAGGTAGGCCTTGAGCACGACGTAGGACTTGATCTTCGCGGTCCGGTCGACCACGTAGACCTTGGTGGAGACGGTCTGGGCGGTGAGGGTCGCGTTGCCGCCGGAGGGGTTGTAGGTCGCATCGCCGGCGAACTCGGCCCGCAACGCCCGGCTTGCGGCGCCCGCGTCAATCACCCAGTTCAGCACCGCCTGCCCTCCCGCGTCGGTCGTGGCAGTTCCCACGGCGGTTCCTGCTACCTTGAACGTGAGGGCCTTGCCGGAGAGCCATGCGTTGTCGGTCAGCCGCTTCAGGTAGCCCTTCAGGGCCACGGTGGTGGTGATGATGCCGGAGCGATCCGGCACATAGACCGAAGTGTCGGTGCGCCCCACGACCAGGATGACCGTGTTGTTGGTCTCGGAGCCCTCGGCGACCAGGTTGTCGGGATCCGCCACCAGATGGAGGTTAGTGACCTTGACGCCGGACATGACGGGCACGGAGACCCTTACCGACTCGTTGGGCTGCAGCGAGGGCACGGTGGTCGAGCCCAGCGCCACGGTCCCTGGCGCGCCGGGAACGCCGGTGTAGGCGCCCACCTGGGTACCGGTCACTACTGCCATGCCCGCGTTGCCGAGCGTCACCGACGCGAGGCCCGTCCCGTCAGCGTTCCAGACGAGGGTGGCATCGGACGAAACGAGAAGCAGGTCGGCTTCGGAATAGGTATGGCCCCAGTAGATGGTTCCGACGCCTCCGGCCGGGCCGCCGCGTGCGCCTGAGCCGCCGGCCACGGTAACCAGCCCGCCGTTGAAGGCCCCTCCGGCCGACCGTCGAATGGCGATGCGCCCGCCGCCGCCGCCGCCCGCGGAGAAGTCGGCGGTGCTCGACGTGCCACCCATCGCGCTGATGACGCCGGTGCCGGAGATCGTTCCGCACGCGATCCGCAGAGCGCCGCCGGATCCGGCGCCGCCCTCCCATGCGCCATACCCATCGGCCGAGACAGAGCCGTTCACGACGAGATCGCCCTTAACAGTCAGCCGCATCAGGCCACCACCCGGACCACCCGTGTACTGGCTGCCGTTGTTGCTCCCGCCGCCGCTGCCGTAGCTGTCCGGGTAATGGACCGAGCCGTAGGGCGCCAGCCAGTTCCGGCCGCCCTGCCCGCCGTACGTGCCGCCGTCGCCCACGCTGTAGTGGCCGCCGCCGGGGCCGGTGCGGTCCGGGTATCCCCGCCCGGAGACGCTGACTGCCCCGCCGGGAGCTACGGTGAGGTTGCGGTTGACGTTCAGGCGAAGTCCGGCGCCGTCATTGCCGGGGCATGTGACGGTCCCGGCCAGCACGGTCAGGTCACGGACCTCCAGAGGCCCTGCCGTGCAGCCGAAGTAGACCTCGCCGGACGCCATGATCAGGTCGGCTCCGGGCATCGCAAAGGCCTGGTGATAGGTGTAACCTGCCAGGCCGCCGTTGTCAAACGTCACCGCCTCGCGGGGCGTCAGGCGGTCCTTTGTGTAGACGGTGCCGGGGCCGCCGATGGAGGCGCCGCCGGCGATCCCCTGGCCACCCCTGGCCGCGAAGGAGCCGCTGAAGGTGCTGGTATCCCAGGTCACAGACACGCGGCCACCGCCGCCGCCGCTGGCGGACCAGCCGTCTTGCGTTCCCGCTCCGCCGCCGTTGGCCCGGATCGCTCCGGACCCCGCAAGCGAACCGGTTGCCAACCGTATGGAGCCGCCGGAGCCGCCCCCGGCCTTCCAAGCGCCTGCGCCGTCGGCGGCGATGGCGCCGTTGACCGTGGTGTCGCCAAGGACCGTGATCGCCAGGATGCCGCCGCCTGCGCTGCCCTTGAACTGGCCGCCGTTGTTGGATCCGCCGCCACTGCCCTGATCGGTCGGATCCGTGAGGGAGCCGTAGGCCCACCACCAGCCGTTGCGGGCGCCCATGCCGCCGTAGGTGCCGCCGTCGCCCGTATTGGAGTGTCCCCGCCCGGGCCCCTGCTCGTACACGTAGCCGCAGCCTGTCACATCGATGGCCCCGCCGACGTTAACCGTCAGGTTCCGGCCGACGTTGACTCGCAGTCCGATGCCGTCGTTGCCGGGGCATGTAACGGTCCCGGCCAGCACCGTCAGGTCACGAACCTCCAGGGGCCCTGCCGTGCAGCCGAAGTAGACGTCGCCAGACGCCATGGTCAGGTCGGCGCCGGACATCGAAAAGGCTGGGTGATAGGTGTAACCTGCCAGGCCGCCGTTGTTGAACGTTACCGTCTCGCGGGGCGTCAGGCGCTCCTTTGTGTAGACGGTGCCGGGGCCACCGATGGAGGCGCCGCCGGCGACCCCCTGGCCACCCGTGGCAGCGATGGCACCGCCGAAGGTGCTGGTGTTCCACGTAACAGACACGCGGCCACCGCCGCCGCCGCTGGCGGACCAGCCGTCTTGCGTACTGGCCCCGCCGCCGTTGGCCCGGATCGTTCCGGACCCCGCAAGCGAATCGGTTGCTACTCTGACGGAGCCGCCTGCTCCGCCCCCGGCCTTCCAGGCGCCTGCGCCGTCGGCGGCGATGGCGCCATTGACCGTGGTAGCGCCCAGTACCGTGATCGCCAGGATGCCGCCGCCTGCGCTACCCTTGAACTGGCCGCCATTGTTGGATCCGCCGCCGCTGCCCTGGTCGGTCGGATCCGTGATGGATCCGTAGGCCCACCACCAGCCGTTGCGGGCGCCCATGCCGCCGTGGGTGCCGCCGTCGCCCGTATCGGAGTGTCCCCGCCCCGGCCCCTGCTCGTACACGTAGCCGCAGCCTGTCACATCGATGGACCCGCCGAGGTCGACCGTCAGGTTCCGGCCGACGTTAACTCGCAGTCCGATGCCGTCGTTGCCGGGGCAAGTGACGACACCTCCGGCGCGGACGGTCAGGTCGCGGGTCGCCAATGGCTCATCCACACAGCGGAACACCACCGTGGCAGAGGAGAAAAACCAATCGGCGCCGGCAATCGAGAGGGCCGCATGGTAGGTGGTCCCTGCCACGCCAGCGTTGTCGAACGTTACGGTCTGCTGTAGGGTTGTTGTGTTCTGGGTAAAGACCGTGCCGGGGCCGCCGCTGGCCGTCACACCGTTGCTGGTCCAGCGCCCGCCGCGGGCCGAGAGTGATCCGCTGAACGCAGTCGAGCCCCAGTACACGGCAACCCGGCCGCCGCCGCCGCCCTGGGCCGGCCAGTACTCCGTCGAGGCCGCACCGCCATCCGCTCTGATAGCCCCGCTACCGGCCAGTGAGCCGACATGCATCCATACTGACCCGCCGGCACCGCCGCCGGCCTTATAGGCGGCGCCTCCGTCTGCCGAGACGGCGCCGTCCACGGTGGCAGTTCCCGTCACATCCATCGATAGGCGTCCGCCGCCTGCGCCTCCGTTGAACTGGTTACCGTTGTTGGAGCCTCCGCCGCTGCCCGGGAGCACCGGCTCTGTGATGGATCCGTAGGCCCACCACTCCCAGTTGCCGGAACCTGTGCCGCCGTGGGTGCCGCCGTCGCCAGTGTTGTAGTGGCCACGCCCCAAGCCCTGCTGATAGGGGTGGCCGGCGCCGGTCGCGGTCACCTCGCCGCCTGCCTCGACCCGCAGGTCGCGGGTGACCATGATGAGCAATCCGGAGCCGTCATTGGCCGGGCATGTGACCGTGGCGCCGGAGCGCACCGTGAGATCACGCACCTGGACGGCGGAGGACGAGCAATCAAAGACCATCACCGTCGGCGCGGTCACAATCAGGTCCGTCGTGGTGAGGGCCGGGGCCTGATGCCGGGTTGGGCCAACGAGCCCACCGTTGTCGAAGGTCAGTGTCTCTGTTGACGTGCCTGCATCGCGGAAGTAGCAGCTGCCGGGTCCACCGTTGGAGAAGCTTCCACTGCCGCCTCTAGCCTGAAGCGAGCCGCTGAAGATGCTGGAGTTGGCGTGGACTGCCACGCGGCCGCCTCCGCCGCCGTGGGCGGGCCAGCTATCGGCAGTACCCGCGTTACCTCCATTGGCGGCAATGGCGCCGGCGCCCGCCAGTGTGCCGGCCTCGATCCAGAGGCTGCCGCCGGCCCCGCCTCCCGCCTTCCAGCCGTCGGCGCCGGCGGCCGTCACCGAACCGGCCAAATCAAACAGCCCACCCACCCGGATGTGCGCCGCGCCGCCGCCGACGCCGCCCTTGAACTGCTCGTTGTTGTTGCAGCCGCCGCCGCTACCGAGTGTCACAGGTTCTGTGACCAAGCCGTAGGCCTTGTTGCTGGTTCCGCCGCCCGTTCCGCCGTGGGTTGCGCCGGTACCGGCGTTCGATCCGCCCGCGCCGGGGCCCTCATGGTGACCGTATCCGGAGTAGCTGGCATCGAGCCGACTGCCTGCCTCAATGGTGGTGTCGCCTGTCACCCCAAGGAGCAGTGTGCCTGTGCCTGCCCGGACGACGCCGTAGCCGCGCACCAACAGGCTACGGTAGTTCGTGAACCCGGGCGTGCAGTCGATGCTCACCGTGCAGTTGGTGACGATGATGTCCTCACCAGCGAATTGCCCCGAGTTGATACTGTGGTCTGTGACGAACTCAATGGCCTGCGCCCTGCCGGCGCATACGGCAAGCATGGCGATCAGCCCGCCCAACGCTCTGGTAATCCCTTGCCCTCTCAGATACGACCAGATCATCGTTGTGCCCCTTTGCAGTCACGAGGATATGCGTCAGCCGGAGGTGGCCGTGGCGCACGGCCTATTTCTACGGTAGAACGGCATTTCCTGCCCGCCGGGCGTGCGCGCCTGCATTTCGCCGGAGCGCTTCCATGGGCTAGAATCTGCACGGGCCGCGGCGGACGCGGCACACGCTACAGGAGGGCGCACCATGGGCGACAAGCCGGCCATTCTAGGGATCGATGTCGGCGCGACAGGCATCAAGGGGACGCTCTTCTCGCCGAACTTCGAGATCATCGCCGACCTGGGGCGGCGGCCCACCGAGGCCGACCTGGGTCCCGAACAGGCCATCGCGAAGATGGTGGCCATGCTGCTGGAGGCGCGACCGAACTGGCAGGGCCACAGGATTGCGCTCTGGGGCGGCAACATCCCCGGCCCGGCGCGCTACGGCGAGGGGCGCATCCTCCGCTCGCCCAACCTGGGGCCCACATGGGACAACTTCGGCTTCACGGATGCCCTCTGCGTGGCGCTAAACGACGCCCTGGGCTACTCGGTGCCCGGTACGGTAGCCAACGATGTGGCCGCGGCCGCGTTCGGTGAGCAGCGGTTCGGCGTGGGCGGCGGAACGAGGTCGGTCTACCTGGCTGCGGTGGGCGGTGGCGTGGGCGGCGGCTTCGCCGATGCGTCGGGCCTCTACAAGGGCGCGCGGCACGTCTGCCAGAACCACATCGGCCATGTCTATGTGGTCGATCCCACGCTCCCCTACGCTCCCCTCTGCGGCTGCGGCAAGCGTGGGCACATGGAGGCGTTCACCTCATTCACGTCCATGTTCCTGGCTGTGGACAACGCCCTGGCCCGGAACGCGGCGACGTGCCTCAAGGACGAGTGGGCGACGACCAGCAACAAGGGCAAGTCGCTCATGGATGCCGCCAAGGCCGGCGATGCGGTGGCGCGGCAAATCCTGGAGGTTAGCGCGCACTACCTGGCCATCGCGCTGCACAATGCGGCCATGGAGTTCGAGCCGGACGTCCTGGCGGTGGGCGGCGGTGTGACCTACTACGAGCCCTACATCGGCATCGTGGCGCGGGAGGTGGATGCGCTCTTCCCCGAGACGTGGACCGTGCTCCGGGAGGAGACGCAGGTGGTTTTCGCCCAGCTCAAGAACAACGCAGGGCGCGTGGGCGGGGCCGCGCTGGCCATGGAGAAGGCGGGGATGCCGCTGCCGACATCGCTGCCGGCAGCAACACTGAATGCGGACTAGGCCTATCGGCGCTCGATGACCAGGGCCTGGGCGGGGGCTGCGACCTTCAGCAGCTCCCCGGTCCCGGCATCGCACCAGAACCGGTTGGCGATGGGCGCCGCATCGACCACGACGCACTCGACGCGCTTCCCCGCCACCGTGATCGTCTCGGTCTTGGGCTGTGCGGTGAGCGTCAGCTTCATTGTCTGCAGGGCGCCGGCGGCGAAGATCGACGCCGTGCTGACCTTGCCCGCCTGGGGCCGTACGGCCTGGGTGGTGAAGGACATGAGCGTGATCACGTTGTTCAGCTGCAGCGTCTCGGAGCCGCTGAGCGCCGCGCCGCGGCTGACGTTCTGGCCGCCGACCGTGATCCTGGCGGTGGCCTTCTTGCCCGCGAACGTGTAGGTTGCGCGCTGCTTGGAGCCGTCCGCGTCGGCTGTCAGCGACATGGCCACGGGCGCGCCGTTGGCCGCGATGGTGAAGGTTCCCGACATCGTCACCACCACGGTCCTGCCCTGGGAGGGCGCCCGCAGGTCCAGCGCAAACTTCCAGTCTGATTGGCCGGGCCGAACCGCCACGCACTGGGCGGTCTGGGTTCCCATCTCCTTGCCGTCGGTCGTGAAGACCCACCGCTCGGAGGCGCCCGTCCGGGCGATCACACCGGTCGTCTGCGCCGATGCCGAGCCCTGCAGGACGGCCAGACCCACTACGGCCGCCACCAGCGATGCCGACCATCGCGTCATGCTCCTGCCCACCTCTCTCTTGGCTACCAGTCGCCGGTATGGAAGCTGGTGGCCGGGTTGGGCCGCAGCTTGGCGGCCTCCTTCGTGATGTCGCGGCAGCCGCGGACCACGCGCTTGGCTTCGGGCGCGGTCAGTTCACCCCCGGGGGCGCGCACGGTTCGCCCGAGGCGGGCCATGCCCTCGGCAGCGGCGGCGGCCACCGGGAAGGCGATGCGCCGCAGGCCCTGGCCGGCGGGCGTGGCGATGTAGCTCTCGTCGTGCAGGAGGCGGTCCAGCGGCTGGATCAGGTCGCGGTCGGCCGCCATACCCAGCGCCAGGGCCGCCGCAGCTCGGACGCGGTACTGCTTGTCGCGGGCCGCCTCCAGGACCTGGTCGAGGAGCCGAGCGCGGATCACGGCGCTCAGTTCGAACTCGGCCGGCTCGAAGAGGAGCGATGCGGGCGGTGCGAGCTGTCCGTCACGGTTCAGCAGCATTCCCAGCGACGCCACTCCCCGGCTCCGAAGGTAGGGATCGTCGGCCGAGGCCAGGGCCGTGAGGATGCCCGCCTGGCGCGGCTTGGCGCGGCGCACCATGGCGTCCGCGGCGCCGTACTTGCGGCTACTGAGCAGGGTGAGGTCGTTCGGAGCGGCCAACACGCCGGCAAGCGCCTCGTCGAAGCTATCGCCGTACTTCGCCAGATGCGCCACGGCGGCGGCATAGGCGTCGCGGTCCCCGGCCGGCGGCTCCAGTACGAGGGACAGCGCCAGCGAGGCGGCCAGGCGCTCGTCCGAGCCCTCGGCGGCCTCGCGGAAGGCGGCGGCGCGGAGCTCGGCGGGCGCATAGGCCTGCTTCTTCTTCTCGCCCACGATGAGCGGAGAGCCGCCGAGCAGGGGGCGCTTGGCGAGGCCGGCCACCACGGCGGCCAGCGAGGTCTCATCGCTCAGCTTGTCTCCGCGCCAGCCGATGCGATCCTCGGCTCCGGCCAGCTCCGACCTGAAGAGCGTCCGGAGGTCGGGCGCGGCCAACGACGCGGTCGCGGCCGACGTCATCACCAGGGCTGCCACGCAGGCCCGTAGAGCAGTCATCATAGGTTGTATCCTGTTCGGGTTCGATCGCCACCGGGGCGCTAGAGAAGACGTGTTCGGAGCCTGCCCCGTGCCATGAACCCTTTCGTCGGTGCAGTCGTCTACACTACCACAAGCAATGCATCCATAGTGTCCGAGGGTGTCTCACATGCAACGCCGGCGTGACCGGTCGCGCCGGAGGCAGGAGCGGCGCCGCTCCCGCTGAGAGGGAGGCTATCACATGGCCGTCGAGGATGCCCACTTCACCCGCACCATCCAGCGCGAGCTGGGGCGGCGTTATGTGGACGCGAGCCTGGTCGATGTGCGCGTCATGCACGGCATCTGCTACGTGCGAGGGACCATGCGCTGCCTGCGCAGCCACCCCAACGTGGACCTCACCAAGGAGTCGGAGACCATCCGCAAGATGATTCGCCAGAAGGGCTTCATCCGCGAGGTGATCTGGGAGGTCGACCTCCGGAACTGACGCGGACGAGAGCGCTGCAGGCGGCTACGGAGCCGTGACAGTGATCGCGCCGAGCCGATACCTGCTCGCGCCGTCATCGCCGCCGGCGGCAGCGCGATCACCGGCTGGGTGCGGCGGGTCCGTGTTCGTCCGTGGAGGTCCGTGGAGGTCCGTGTGGGCCCTACGGCGGCACGGCTTGACGCCATTGACGCCGTTGACGGCGTTGACGACGACATGGCGGCTGGGTGCGGCGGCGCACCTCCGGGGGGCCGCAGGATGACGTCAAGGGCGCGGGCGGGCCCGGCCTACATCGGCTCGGCCCACTCCATGACGACCTTGCCGCTGTTGCCGGTGTGCATCACCTCGAAGGCTTTGTCGAACTCGGTGTAGTGGAAGCGGTGGGTGATGACGGGTGCGATGTCCAAGCCGCACTGGATCATCATGGTCATCTTGTACCAGGTCTCGAACATCTGGCGGCCGTAGATGCCCCGGATAGTTAGCCCGTCGAAGACCACGGTGTCCCAGTCGATCTCGGCCTTGGGCAGGATGCCGAGCAAGGCGATCTTGCCGCCGTGGCCCATGTTGGCCAGCATCATGCGGAAGGCGGCTGGGTTGCCGGACATCTCCATGCCCACGTCGAAGCCCTCGGTCATGCCCAGCTCGCGCTGCAGGGCCTGGTCCACGGAACGCTCGGCCACATTCACCGCCAGCGTGGCGCCCATGCGCGAGGCGAGCTCCAGGCGGTAGGGGTTCACGTCCGTGATGACGACGTTGCGCGCGCCGGCGTGGCGGGCGATGGCCGTAGCCATCATGCCGATGGGCCCCGCGCCGGTGATGAGGACGTCTTCGCCCAGCAGGTCGTAGGTGAGCGCCGTGTGGGTGGCGTTGCCCAGCGGGTCGAAGGAACTGAGGATGTCCGTGGGGATGCGCTTGTCGGCGGGCCAGACGTTGCCCGCCGGGATGGCGATGTACTCGGCGTAGGCGCCGTCGCGGTTCACGCCGACGCCCAGCGTGTGGGCGCAGAGGTGACGCCGCCCGGCCAGGCAGTTGCGGCAGCGCCCGCAGACCACATGCCCCTCGCCGCAGACCAGGTCGCCCTGCTTGAAGCCCTGCACGTTGGAGCCCCAGGCGGCCACCTGCCCGACGAACTCGTGGCCGATGACGAGGCCGACCGAGATGTTCCGCTGCGCCCAGTCGTCCCAGTTCCAGATGTGCACGTCGGTGCCGCAGATGCTCGTCTTCAGCACGCGGATGAGCACGTCGTTGGAGCCGACGGCCGGTTCGGGCACATCGGTCAGCCAGAGGCCGGGAGCGGCCTGAGCCTTGGTGAGAGCTTTCATGGGGCGCCTCTTGGGTGCGAGCGGATTGCCGTAGATAGTACCGCGTGGCCGCCGGGTGGTACGCTTGGGGCGCACCTGCAAGGAGAGACGCCATGCCCCTGTTGCTCGCCCTATGCCTGCTGGCCGCGCCCGCGCCGAAGGCCCTGCCGCCGAGCCGGATCGCGCCCATCAACGGCGTACCCACGCTGCACGTGGCGGGCGCGCCCTTCTTCGTGCTGGGCGCCCAGTGCGACATCTGGCGCAGCACACGGCAGGACGCCGCCACGGAGGCCTTCTTCGACGGCTACCAGGCCATGCATGCCACCACGGTCTCCGTGGGCATCCCCTGGTCGAAGGTTGAGACGGAGGAGGGCAAGTTCGACTTCGCCTTCATCGACTGGTTCATCCGGGCGGCCGAGAAGCGCGGGTTGCGGCTGGTCCTCAACCTCTTCTGCACCAACGTCTGCGGCAAGGTCGCCGAGATGGCCCCCGGCGGCGGCTACTTTCCGCAGTACGCGCCGGACTGGATGCTGAAGCAGCCCGACCGCTATCAGCGCATGGCGCTGCCGTCCACGTGGCGATACGCCGGCGGCGGTCCGCCCATGTGCCCCAACGACCCGGACACGCTGGCCCGCGAGCGGCGGCTGGCTGCAACGGTGGCGCGGCATCTGCGCGAGAAGGACCTGCGGCGGACGGTGGTGATGCTGCAGGTCGACAACGAGTACTACTACCAGCAGTGGGAGGGCCCGGCGCCGGCCTACGGCAGCCCCGAGTACAAGGCGGTTCGGTGCCGCTGCTCGCTCTGCGACGCGAAGTGGGCGTCGGGGACGTGGCCCTCCGCCGAGGCCTTCATGTTCGAGGGCCTGGCCGACTACGCCGCCTCGGTGGCCGAGGCCATCACCGCCGAGTACGCCATCCCGGTCTACCTCAACAGCCCCTGGTGGTCGCCTGAGACCGTGGCCACCTTCCTGCGCCGCGCCCCGAAGGTGGCCCTGGTGGGCATCGACGGCGCCTTCACCACGGTTGAGCCGAACGTGCTGGTGCAGTGCCAGGTGGGGCGGAACACTGTCTTCGCGGCGGAGAACCCCACCGAGCAGCCTCAGACCCGCATGAACCTGGACGTGCTGCCCTACTACACGCTCATCGGCGCCATGGGCATCGGCAACCTGCTCTGGGAGGCCGGTCCGCCTCGCACCGTGGTGGAGGACCCCGAGGCCCGCGCCCGCTACGGACGCGCCCTGCTGCCGCTGCGGAACGCCATGGAGCCCATCGCCCGGGCGCGAGGCACGGAGCGGCTGCTGGGATGGTGCGCCGTGCGCGAGCCGGCCCCCGACGCACGCGAGGACGCCCACGGCAACCCCATCCCCGGCCCATCCGGCGCGCCGGCGGTGCGGACGGAGCAGATCCGCATCCGCGAAGGCCGGTCGCTCCGCATGGTCCCCTCAGGTCGGTTCGAGGCCGCGCTGGCGGGCCTCCGCGTGACGGTCGAGGGCGCCTCGGCGGGCGTGCTGCTCCGCACCGGGCCGCGCAGCGTGGTGGCCGCGCTCCCGGCAGGCCGCGTGACGCTCCACGGCTTGGGCGGCAAGGTGCGGGCCGAGGCGGGCCGGTTCGATGGCGCCCGATGGGTGCGCTCCGGCAAGCACCCGGTGGCGCAGGCCGGCGCCGACGCCACCGTGGACGCGGCGGAAGCCGGCGTGGTGCGGGTGAGTTGGTGATGCGGCGCCCGCATCGTAGCCGTCCGCCGTGGAGTCGCCGACGGGCGAGTTCGCGCCGTTCGTAGCCGTCGGCACTAGCCGGCGGCCCTTGGGAGATGCTGATGAAGACCCACACGCGCTATGTCTGCCAGACCTGCGGGGCCGCCACGCCCCGGTGGCTGGGCAAGTGCAATGAGTGCGGCGAGTGGAACACGCTGGTGGAGGAGGTGGTGGAACGCGCCGCGCCTGCCGCCGCCGCCCGCCACGGCGCGCCCCGAGGCGATGCTCCCGCGCCCATCTCGGCCGTGGCCGCCGAGGGCATGGAGCGGCTCTCGTCGGGCGTGGGGGAGCTGGACCGCGTGCTGGGCGGCGGCATCGTCGACGGCTCCGTGGTGCTCATCGGCGGCGACCCGGGCATTGGTAAGTCGACGCTGCTCACCCAGGTGGCGGCCCTGGTCGCCTCCGATCCCGGCGCGCCAGGCACGGTGCTCTACGTCTCCGGCGAGGAGAGCGCGCGGCAGGTGCGGCTCCGGTGCGAGCGGCTGGGTCCGCTTCCGGAGCGCTTCCTCGTGGTCTGCGAGACGGACCTGCGGGCCATCATGGAGCACATCGCCGCCGCCGGGGCCTCACTGGTGATCATCGACTCCATCCAGACCACCGTGGACGCCTCGCTGGAGTCGGCGCCCGGCACGGTGACCCAGGTGCGGCAGTGCGCCGGCGCCCTGACCCGTGCGGCCAAGGGCGGCGGACCGCCGGTCTTCATCATCGGCCATGTCACCAAGGAGGGTTCGCTGGCCGGACCGCGGGTGCTGGAGCACATGGTCGACTCGGTGCTCTACTTCGAGGGCGACCGCCACCACGCCTACCGCATCCTCCGCGCCGTGAAGAACCGCTTCGGCAGCACCGACGAGATCGGCATCTTCGAGATGCGCGAGGACGGCCTTCAGCCCGTGGAGAACGCATCCGCCGCGCTGCTGGCCGAACGCGAGGCCGGGGCGTCAGGCTCCAGCGTGACGGCGCTGCTGGAGGGGAGCCGCCCGCTGCTCATCGAGGCGCAGGCGCTGGTAAGCCGCTCCTTCCTGGCCGCGCCGCGCCGGTCGTCGAACGGGGTCGATATCAACCGAGCCAACATGCTGCTCGCCGTGCTGGAGAAGCGCGTGGGACTGCGGCTGGGCGATCAGGACGTATTCATCAATGTGGCGGGCGGCGTTCGCCTCAACGAGCCGTCGGCCGACCTGGCGGTGGTACTGGCTGTGGCCTCCAGCTTCCGCGACCAGCCGGTCGATGCGGGCACGGTGCTCATCGGCGAGGTGGGCCTGGGCGGTGAGATTCGCTCCGTACCCCGGCTGGACAAGCGTGTCCGGGAGGCCGCGCGCATGGGCTTCAGCCGCGTGGTCACGGCCCGGCATGGCGTGGGCGCGCTACCGAAGGTGGAGGGGATCAAGGTCTCCCCTGCGGCCACCGTGTCCGAGGCCATCGCCCTGGCCCTCACGCCCGCATCGCGTGGGAGCGCCTCCTCCTGAAGGAGATCGAAATGGAAATGTACGCACCCTCTATCGACCGCGCCCTGCTCGCGGGGCTTGTCTCGCGCTTCCTGGCCGAGGACATCGGCACGGGGGATGTCACCACCTCGGTCATGGTGCCCGCGGACGCCTTCGCCAGCGCGGCGGTGGTCTTCCGCACGCCGGGCGTCGTCGCGGGGCTGCCCGCCGTGGTGGAGGTCTACCGGCAGCTCTCGGCGGAGGTGACCGTCATGGAGTCGGCCCACGAGGGCGACGTGATGGAGGCAGGCGCCGTAGCTGCCGTGGTGCAGGGCCCGGCGCGCCCCATCCTCACCGGCGAGCGCGTGGCCCTGAACCTGCTGCAGAGGCTGAGCGGCATCGCCACGCTCACGCGCCGGTACGTCGAGGCCGTGGAGGGCACGGGGGCCCGCATCGCCGACACGCGCAAGACCACGCCCGGCCTGCGCGCGCTGGAGAAGTACGCCGTGGCCGTGGGCGGCGGCCGCAACCACCGCATGGGCCTCTACGACGCGGTGATGATCAAGGACAACCACATCGCGGCGGCCGGCAGCATTGCCGAGGCGGTGGCTCGGGCACGGCGCGCCATCCCGCACACCATGACCATCACGGTGGAGTGCGACCGCCTGGATCAGGTGGACGAAGCCCTGGAGGCAGGCGCCGACATCCTGCTGCTGGACAACATGACCGACGACATGCGCGCCGAGGCCGCCTCACGATGCCGGGGACGCGCCGTCGCCGAGGCTTCGGGCGGCATCACTCTGGAGACGGCCCGGCGCATCGCCGAGACCGGCGTGCAGGTGCTCTCCGTGGGCGCGCTCACCCACTCGGCCGCCGCGCTCGACATCGGTATGGACTTCCACACGTAGCCGGCTCCGGCGCTACTCCTCCACCACGATGCGGAAGCCTGTGTCCATGACGGGCTGGTAGGGCGCGTAGGGCGTGCGGAAGCTGCTGGTGGCCTGGAAGGGGCGGGTCCACCACGATCCGCCCCGCACCACGCGCTCGCCGGCGGCGCGGGGGTTGTTCCGACCGTCGTCGTCCCGGTAGGGATAGGGCGCGTAGAGCGAGCGGGTCCACTCGGCCACGTTGCCGTGCATGTCGGCCAGGCCCCAGGCATTGGGCCTGTAGGCGCCGGGACTGGCGGCAAGCTGGTTGCCGTCATCGTGGGCGGCGTCTTTGGGGATCCAGTCGTCGAACCGGTTCGGGTTGGCGATGGTCCGGATGCTGAAGTAGTTGTCCGCCGACGTATCGGCCGCGAAGAGGCTCAGCCGCTTGTCTCCCAGGTTGGCGTAGGGCGTGTAGTCGGCGCCCATGGGCCCGAACGAGTAGGCTGACGCCGATCCCGCACGGCAGGCCCACTCCCACTGCGCCTCGGTGGGGAGCGTCACGCGGCGGCCGGTCCGCGCCGAGAGCCACCGGCAGAAGGCCATGGCCTGCTGCCAGGAGACGCGGCAGACGGGCTGATCGGGCTCGTTGAGCGACCAGGGCCGCTGCCCGAACTGGTAGCTGAGGGCGTCGGCGACGCGGCTGTCGTGGGACGGGTCGAAGGCGCGGTACTGGGCGTTGGTTACCTCGCCGGCGCCGATCCAGAAGGCCTTGCGGATACGCACACGGCTCACGGGCGCCTCGTCGGGATGGCCCTCGTAGGAGCCCATGGCGAACTCTCCCGCCGGGGCCTGCACCAGCGCCAGCGATTGCCCTGAACCCAGCTTGAGCCGCAGCTCGGCGCGCGACGGCTTGCCCTCCACGCGCGGCGGCAGGACCGGGGCAGATGCGACGGCGCGGGCCGCCGGGGCGGGCTTCGGCAGCGGCGTCGGCGCCGGGGAGCCGGGCCAGCGATCCGGGGCTGGAGCTTCGTGGTTCTCGTCCACGTTGGCGTACTTCCGGCGCAGCTCGGCCCGGCGCTCCTCCGACTTCACGATGCCCTGCCCCACGATGGAGGACCAGGAGCCGTGGTAGGGCCGGTTTATGTCGTGCCACGTCACCAGGCGGTCCATGGCGTCGCGATCGAGCTTCACGCCGTGGTGCCCCTTGCGGAGCATCTTGCCCAGCTCCGTGGCGGAGAAGTGGAACTCCATGGGCGACAGGACGTGGTAGTCGCCCTCGATGCCGTTGTTGCGCACGAAGGGGAAGAGGTTGGCGTAGCTGGTGGAGAAGCGGCCCGCGTTGCCTCCTCCGTTCCCGGAGAACTGGCTGCTCCAGTCGCGCAGGGGCTTGCCGCCCTCCAGGTCCGGGGCCGCGCCGCCGGGCTGGTGGCAACTGACGCAGTGGCGGTCCAGCACGGGCTGGACCTCGCGCTCGAAGCTGAAGCCCACGGTCTGGGGCCGCCAGGGGGTGATCGGCGCGGGCGCCTGAGGAACCGGCCGCGGCGCGCGCGCCATGGGCCCGCTGCTCTGGCTCTCGTGACACCCCACGCAGGCCAGCACCTCGCCCGGCCGCGCCGTGAGCCAGCTCCGCATGATGGCCAGAGCCTGGCCGTCGGCATCCAGCGGCTGGATGGCGAGCGGCACGTTGGCCGGCACCCGAATGGAGGCCGAGCCGTCGGGCCGAACCGGCGCGGTGCCCAGCACACGGTGGATGTCCCAGGGACCGTCCATGCCGATGATGCCGTAGAGGCCGCCCACGCCGCGGTAGCCGAAGGTGAAAGAGAAGATGCGGACCGACTTCACCGTGCCGCGCGGGATGCCCTTGAGGCCCGGCCCGCGGTAGATATCCTGGATCTGCAGGACGGCGTCCTTGCGATCCGGCTTCACGCGGTCAGGGATCACCGGCGGCGCGGGCTGCGTTCGGATGGGCGTGGGCTCGAGCAGCGCCCAGCCCGGCTCGGAGGCCACCTGCAGCAGGTTGTCGTAGACATCGGCCAGATAGAGGCCCCAGGGCTGGTCGGCCGACGGCCGGCAGGCGACCAGGAAGAGCTTGTCGGTGATCGGGCTCGGGTGGACGAAGTTGGGCCAGACGTTCTCCATGTGGTCGTATATCTTGCCCTGAACCGGCTTGCCTCTGCCGGGGATGCGCGTGACGGCGCCCTCGGCCTCGCGCCGCCCGCGGGCCACATCCAGCAGCACCAGCTCGCCGGTGCGCGCCGGGCCGTGGTGGCCGCTGGAGATGCCGACCACCTGGTTCCGCTTGCCCGGCACCGGCTGCGCGTAGAAGAAGGCCGACGGCCAGTAGCTGTTGGAGCCGTAGAACTCGCGCTGGTTCGTGCCGTCCGGGTTCATGGTGAAGAGCAGGCGCGTGTTGGAGTGGGGCGTGTCGGTGTACTCCCAGCGCTGGTAGAGCACGGCGCCGTCGGCCATCACGCGCGGCGTCCAGTTGTGCTCCTGGTCGAAGCAGAGCTGCTCCACGGCGCCGTCCTTCTTCAGGCGGAAGATCGTGGCCACGGGGCTGGCGCCGCCCACGCAGGGCACCGCGACCATGCCGGCCGTGCAGGTGAAGAGGATGTCGCCGCTGGGGGCGTAGCAAGCATCGTAGCTGTCCACGTCGGCGCCCATGGCGGGTGTCATGCGGCGCGGCAGCATCGTGTCGAGCGTCGCCTCCCAGACGTGCCACCGATCCTGCTCGTCGGGCATGGAGTAGAGGAGCCGGTCCGCGCCGAAGTGGAGGCAGAGGTCGCCCACGAACCGGCCGCCGGTGGGGCGGAAGAGATCGCGGGCAGGGCGGCGGCCATGCAGCGAGATCTCCACCAGCGCGTTGTCGTAGCCGCGGCGCGCCAGGTCGGCGTTGCTGTTGAAGTTGGCGGGCAGGCCCATGTTGCCGGGCGAGCGGCGGATGGCCAGCACGCGGTCGAAGTCCAGTGCCGGGTTGCGCAGGAGCACCTCGCGCTGCAGGCCGACGATGGCGCGGGCCATTTGCAGGGCCTCGGCGTCACCGGCAGACACGCGCTTGGCCAGGCCCGCCAGGTCGCGCGGCAGGGCGGCGATGCGGCGGCGAAGCTCGGCGGCGTCGCGGTAGCGGTCCGGCGTGGCCGCGGCCAGGTCATCCAGCGCCAGACGCAGGCCGGCGGCGCTCACCAGCGGGAGTTGGCCGGCAAGCCGGGCGCGCTCGGCTTCATCCAGCGCTTCCTGCGCGGCGCGGCGCAGGCCGGCGGCGTCCAGGTCGCCCATGAGCAGCGCGCCGCTCCGGTCGGCCAGGGCGGGCAGGAGGCGGTCGGCTTCGGCGGTGTAGGTTGAGGCCCCCTGGGCAGGCGGAGTGACGCTCGCCAGGTAGCGGACGTGGCCGTTGGTCCCCGCGCCGTCGTCGACGCCCGCGAAGGCCCGGAAGGTCACGTAGGGGCGATCCAGCCTGAAGTGGAGCAGGCTATCGGCGTGGGCCCAGTAGCCGAAGGCCATGGTGCGCCCGGCGAGCTTGATGGCGGCGCCGGCGACGTTCTTGTTAATGAGGAGGGCGCCCCAGCCCACCTTCTGCTCGGCGGGCTGCAAGTCGGTGAGCCGCGTGACGGTGCCGTCCGCCGCCACCAGCTCCGGCTCACCCCAGGCCGACTGCCCGTAGTCGTAGGTCGGCGCGCTCTGAACCGCCAGGTAGAGGTCGGTCTGGCCGGTGATGTCGAGGCGCATGGCCACGGGTTCCATGCCGCCGCGCATGATGCCGGTGACGACTGGAGCCGGCTTCCCGGCGAGGTCGGCGCGCATCTGCTCCCGCCCGGACAGGATGGCCCGCACCCAGCCGTCGAGGTCCGGCGCAGCGCCAGCCTGGGTGGCGGCCCGGGCCGCAGGCTGCGGCTTGCGCGCGCTGTAGGCTCCCACGCCGACCAGCGCAAGGGCAGCAAGGGCCAGGGCCACAGGCAGACGCCGAACAGACATGATGCACCTCCGCGAGGGCGAAAAATGGGACGGATGGGACCTACGGGACGAATTAGGACCTATGGAGTGGTGGGGGCGCTCCGGGTGCCCTTGCACGCTGGATAGGTCGAACAGCCCCAGAACTGGCTTCCGGCATTTGCACCGGTACGGGCTGTGCGAAGGCGCATCAATGCGCCGCACTGCGGGCACACCGGCGGCGGCGGGCCCTCTGCGGCTCGTTGCGCATCCGGCGGGTCCTGGCCGCGGGCCCGCAGGCGGGCGGCCAGCATGCGCTCCCGAATGCCGCCATGCTCGACGAAGTCACGCTCCAAACGCCGGATTTGCCGATCCAACAGGTAGCACGTCTGTGTACAAAGCACCACCATCAGGTTACCTACGATCTCGGCATCGGGCGACTCGATGTGCTTCCGATACGTCTCATAGGTCGCATCAGTCCCAATCGTCCCATCGCCGCTGTCTGTTCCGAGCCGGCGTAGCGCCAATGCCCTTGGGTCATCTTTGGACCAGATAGGCAGGTCGCGCAGCATCAGGAAGTCGCGGTAGTCCTCCAGCAACTCACCGAGGCTTGCGCGTGCGACGTTGGTCAGCCGGATCTCCGTGCTCTTGCTGGTTGCCGATGCCAGGCTACCTTCGACGATGTTCTGCTTGGTCGAGCGGGCCGACTGCTCCATCTGGTCGCGCGTCCGCGAACCGAGGCGCACCCACTTGGCGGCCAGGTGGAACGTTGCCCGGAAGATCACCACCGCCTTGCGGTAGGTGAGCAGTCCCTCATACCCTCCGTGCGGGGGTATGAAGCCCTCAGCGGCGGAGCGTTGCATCACACACCGGACTCATCGCCCCGCCTCGAACTCGCGGATGCGCAGTTTGCGGTACCAGACCCGGCCGCCGTGGTTCTGCAGCATGATCGGGCCGGGCCGGCGGGCGAACCAGTCGGCGCTGCCCTCCTCCTGCGCGAACTTGCTGCGCGCCAGGCGCTGCGACCAGTCATCGGAGCCGATCTCGACCTCGATGCTCTTGACACCGTTGAGCCAGTGTTCCAGATGGTTGCCTCGGGCCACGATGCGCGAACGGTTCCACTTGCCTGCTTCGGCGGACCGAGCCTCGGCCGCGGGGGCGATCATGTTGTACAGGCTCGCCGTGGCGCCCAGGTGCGGCCGGCCCACCGCGCCCTCGTCCCAAATCTGGTACTCGGGGCCCAGCCACGCGCCGTCCGGCACGCGGTGGAGGCGGTACTTGACGCCGCTGTTGGTCTTGGCCTCGACCTTCCACTCGAACTCCAACTCGAAATCGCGGTAGGTGGTCACGGTGAAGAGGTCGCCGGGCCGCCCCTCCACGGTGAGGGCGCCCTGCTCCACGCGCCAGCCCGCGGCGGGCGGGGCGCCGTTTGCCATGGTCCAGCCCTTCAGGCTCTTGCCGTCAAAGAGGGGCTTCCAGTCCGATGCCTGTGCGGCGCCGGCCAGAACCAGCGCCAGCGCCAACGCCGCAACCGCAGCCGCCGGAGGGGCCGATGGTCGTCGCCTCATACCTTCTCGGGCACCTCGAAGCCCGACCGGTACTCGCGGCTCACCATGGCATTGGCCGCATCGTTGCCGATGAAACGCTCGCGGCGCGGGTCGAACTTCAGCGCCGGGCCCACGCGCAGTCGGCTTGCCTTGATGTCGACGCCGTTGCGGGCCAGGTGCTCCTCCATGCGCGCCAGGGTCTCGGCGGCCTCCGGGGCATTGCTGACCGACTGCTCCACGGCGTCGGGATCGGCCTCGGCGCCCAGCCGGTAGCTGATGTTGCCCATGTGGCAGAGCGCGCTGGAGACGTGGCCCTCCAGGATGTCGGCGTTGAGGTCCGAGACCTTGCGGCTGCGGACGGCCTCGATGAAGTTGGCGAAGTGGTCGCCGCCTCGGAAGCCCTTGCCGGTGAACTCGCGAATCTGCTTGCCGTCGCGGTCGAATGCCTTGCTGCCGGCGATGGACCCGCCCTGGCACTCGATGATGTTGCCGATGTCCTGCCCTCGGTAGCGGTCCATGGCCTTAGCGCCGGTCCGCTCGGGCAGGCCGCGCACCTCGAAGATGAGTTTGGCGCGGCCGAACTCCAGCACGACGAACTGGGTGTTGGCGGTCTCGCCGTCGTCCTCATACCCCACGCGTCCGCCGATGCTGGTGACGCTGCCGGCCAGCTGGTTCTCGCCCAGCGCCCATCGGGCGATGTCCATCTGGTGGATGCCCTGGTTGCCCAGGTCGCCGTTGCCGGTGTTCCAGACCCAGTGCCAGTCGTAGTGGAGGCTCTTGCGGGTGAGCGGGAGCTTCTCGGCGGGGCCGCACCAGAGGTCGTAGTCGATGCCGGCGGGGATGGGCTGGGGGCCGTCCACCTTGCCGATGGAGGCGCGGCGCTTGTAGCAGAGGGCGCGCGACACCTCGATGCGGCCGATGTGACCCTCCTTCAGCCAGGCCCAGGCCTCGCGCCAGGCGGCGCTGGAGCGGCTCTGCGTTCCGGCCTGCACGATGCGCTTGTACTTCCGGGCGGCGCGCACCGCCTGCCTCCCTTCCCAGATGTTGTGGG
Organism: uncultured Chthonomonas sp.; assembly: GCA_903885605.1. Taxonomy (GTDB): domain Bacteria; phylum Armatimonadota; class Chthonomonadetes; order Chthonomonadales; family CAJBBX01; genus CAJBBX01. Next base: position 26,785 of record CAISJD010000196.1, read on the forward strand.
AGATGGGCTTCTCGACGTAGACGTCCTTGCCCGCCTGGCAGGCCCAGACCGTGATGAGCGAGTGCCAGTGGTTGGGCGTGGCGGTGGAGATGACGTCGATGTCCTTGCGCTCGAGGAGCTTGCGGACATCGGTGAAGGTCTCGACGGGGCTGCCCTTGTCGCGCAGTTCCCGCGCCCCGGCCTCGAGGATGGCCGCGTCCACGTCGCAGAGGGCCACGACGCGGACGCCCTTCATGCCGCTGAAGGCGTCGATGTGGCTCTGGCCGCGGCTCTTGAAGCCCACGACGCCCACGCGGATGTCGTCGTTGGCGCCCAGTACGCGCGCCCAGGCCGACGCCGGCAGGGAGAGCGCTCCCGCCGTGAACGCGGCTCCGCGCACAAAGCCTCGCCGGGTCATTCCGCCTTGCTGATCCATGGGGTTCCTCCTGGCCGGATGTGAGCCTGCCTGACGGAGGAACGATACCTTAGGATCGGCGCGTTGGGAAGGGCTACAGCAGCCCGCAGGCCTCCAGAGCCGCCCTCATGATCTCACGCTCGCGTTCGGTGGCCGCCACCAGAGGCAGGCGGGGCGCGCCGCAGGGGACGCCCAGCATCTCCAGGCCGGCCTTCAGGGGCACCGGACTGGGCGTGGTGGACTGGAAGCAGGCGCGCACGACCGGGAGCATTTCGGCATGGATGCGCGCGGCTCCGGCGAGATCGCCACCGAAGAAGGCGTCGTGCATGGTGCGCATCTGCCGACCCACCCGGTGGGCCGTGACGCTGACCACGCCGGTGGCGCCGATGGCCAGCATGGGAAGCACCAGGCCGTCCTCTCCGCTGAAGACCTCGAGGCCCGCCGGGGCTCCCACCACGATGTCGGTGGCCTGCAGCAGGTTGCCGGAGGCCTCCTTGACGGCCACCACGTTCTTCAGGTCGCGGGCGAGCCGCAGCGAGGTGGCGGCCTCCATGTTGACGCTGGTGCGGCCGGGCACGTTGTAGAGCATGACCGGCAGGTCGGCGGCCTGCGCCACGGCGCGGAAGTGCTGGTAGAGCCCCTCCTGCGAGGGCTTGTTGTAGTAGGGGGTCACCAGTAACAGGCCGTCCACGCCGAGGTCGGCGGCCTTGCGCGCCAGCGACACGGTGCCGGCGGTGTCGTTGCTGCCCACGCCCGCGATGATCGGGCCCCGGCCTCGCGCCGCGCACCTGGCCAGGTCGAACATCCGCAGCTTCTCGTCGGAGGAGAGCACCGGCGACTCGCCCGTGGTGCCGCAGACGATGAGCCCCTCGGTGCCGGTCTCGAACAGGTGGTCCACCAGCCGCGCCACCGCCGGTTCGTCAATGCGCCCTTCGGTGTCGAACGGCGTCACCATGGCCGTCAGTACGCGTCCCCATCTCGCCATCTTGTCGCTTCCCCTCTGCCTCGCTGTGGCCCCGTCTCTAGGCGGACTGCCGGCGCGTCCACTCCAGGGCGATCTGGAATCCGTTCAGGGCCGCGCCCTTCAGAATCTGGTCGCCGCAGACGAACAGATCGATGGCGTTGTCATTGGAGATATCCGCGCGCACACGCCCCACCAGCACCTCGTCGCGGCCGGTAGCCTCGATGGGCATGGGGAAGTGGCTCCGCTCGGGATCGTCCACGATCACCACGCCGGGGAAGGAGGCCAGCGCCTCGCGGATCGCCTCCAGCGGCGGGCGGGCGCCCTCGAACTCCACGTTGATGCTCTCGGAGTGTGCGCGGAGCACGGGTACGCGGACGCAGGTCGCGGTGACGCGGAGGTCGGGCTGGTGCAGAATCTTGCGCGACTCAAGCACCATCTTCCGCTCCTCCTCGTTGTAGCCGTCCTCGCCCACGGGCGTGTTGTGCGAGAAGAGGTTGAACGCGATGGGGTGCGGGAAGATGCGCGGCTGGGGCCTCTGCCCGAGCAGTACCTCGCGGCTCTGGTCCAGCAGTTCCTGCATGGCCTGCGCGCCGGCGCCGGAGGCGGCCTGGTAGGTCGAGACGACCATGCGGCGGATGGCGCCCACCTTGCGAAGGGGCGCCACGGCCATGAGCGCGATGATGGTGCTGCAGTTTGGGTTCGCCACGATGCCCTTGTGGAGCGCGATGTCCTCGGGGTTGATCTCCGGCACCACCAGCGGCACCTCGGGGTCCATGCGGTAGGCCGACGAGTTGTCGATCACGATGGCCCCGGCGGCCACGGCGTGCGGCGCGAACTCGCGGCTCCGCCCGGCTCCCGCCGAGAAGAAGGCGATATCAATGCCCTCGAACGACTCGGGCGTCAGCTCCTGGACGGTGTACTCGCGGCCGCAGAAGCGGAGGGAGCGCCCGGCGGAGCGTTTGGAGGCGAGCAACCGCAACGAAGCCAGAGGGAACTCCCGCTGCTCGAGAAGTCGCAGGAACTCGGTGCCCACGGCGCCGGTGGCGCCAACGATCGCTACGTTGTACTCGCGAACCATCACAGACCCCCATAAAGACAAGTGATCCGGGCGGCTCACCAGCCGTCCGGGCGCAAACAGAATGGCACAAATGTACGCAGGGTGGCAAACGCCCGAGCTCCTGGTGGCTCGGGCCTCCGCGCCCGGGGCTACGCGCCCTGCGAGTGTGTGTCACACTGCACCAAGAGCCGCGCCACGCGGCCACGCCCACCGGAGGCGCCCCATGCGTACCGCCGCACTCTTCCTGATCGCGTTCAGCCTGGCCGTAACCGCATCGGCCGGTCCCGTCCCGGCGCCGCCCGACGCGCCCATCACGCACGTGGGACTGGTGGCGCCGGACGTCATCGGCGTCACGTTCCGCTGCGGCAAGGTGGAGTACGGTGCGCAGACGCCCTACACCGCCCAGCCGGGCGACAGGGTGGACACGGGCAAGGACCTCTGGGTCTTCCGCGGCGGCAAGTGCATCGGCGCGCTCGTGGGCAAAGAACGCAAGCTCCTCTGGCATCCCGACCGACTTGTAGGCGAGCCCTTCTGCCCTGAGTGGGCGTCTGCCGCGTCCTACCATGTGGCCATAGGGCGTTCCACCGTGGACACGCCGGTGGCTCTCTACCGGAAGAGCAAGGCGGCGGACCTTGCCCGCACCGGCCCGTGGGAGTTCCGATCGCCCACCGAGGATGTGGTCTACCTGCGCCTGCCGCGGCCCGTGGCGCCGGGTGAGGCCTTCGGCATCACCTGCGGCGGCTCGCGCCCCTGGCGGCGGAGCCTCACGTTCGACCCCGCGCGCATCCGCAGCGAGGCGGTCCATGTCTCGCAGGTCGGCTTCAGGCCGGACGACCCCGCCAAGCCCGCGTTCCTCTCCTGCTGGATGGGCGACGGCGGCGCGCAGGCCTACGACGCCCTGCCGGCCTTCCGCGTGGTGGCCGACGCGGATGGCAAGACGCTCCTCCGCGGGAGCGTCCGGCTCGGCAAGGCGGCCTCGCAGATGGATGAGGACGCCTACGGCAACAACCACAACCTCGTGAACGTGTATGAGATGGACATGGCGGCTCTCAGGACGCCCGGCAGGTACCGCGTGGTGGTGGAGGGCATCGGCTGCTCGCACCCCTTCGTCGTCGCGCCTGATGCCTGGCGCAAGGCCTTCATCGTCTCGGCGCGGGGCTTCTACCACCAGCGCTCGGGCATCGCGCTGGGGCCGCCCTACACCACCTTCAGGCGTCCGCGGACCTTCCATCCCGCCGACGGCCTACGCGTCACCGAGAGCGCGACCGGCATCATGGACACGGGCAACGGCCTGGCGAACGAGGGGAGCAACTTCGGCAACCTGGTCAAGGGGGCCACCGAGCGGCCCGTGGCGAACGCCTGGGGCGGCACCATGGATGCCGGCGACTGGGACCGGCGCATCCAGCACCTCGACGCCTCACGCCTGCTGCTGGAGCTGGTCGACCAGTTCCCAGCCACCTTCGGCGCACTGGGCCTGAACATCCCCGAGAGCGGAAAGGGCCTGCCTGACGCCGCCGCCGAGGCGCTCTTCAACGTCGACTTCTACCGCCGGCTGCAGACGCCGGACGGCGGCATCCGCGGCGGCATCGAGTCCGAGGAGCACCCGCGCCAGGGCGAGGCGAGTTGGCAGGAGTCGCTCAGGGTCTACGCCTACGCGCCCTGCGTCTGGTCCAGCTACCTCTATGCCGGCGTGGCCGCACGGGCCGCGCGCGTGGTCGCGCCGCACAAGCCCGAACTGGCGAAGTCCTACCGCGAGAGCGCCCTGCGCGCCATGGCCTGGGCCGAGCGTGAGCTTCCCTCACGGGCCGACAGGAAGGACCCGCACGCCGTGCGCGACGCCCGGAACCTGGCGGCGGCCGAGATCTTCCGGCTCACCGGCGAGGCGCGCTGGCACGATCTCTTCCTCCAGACCACCGCGTTCAACCGCCCCGACGCGGAGCTGAACGTCTGGCAGGACCACGACCAGAGCGACGCGGCCTGGGTCTATCTGCGCACGGACCGCCCCGGCATGCGCGCCGATATCCGGGCCAACTGCCGCGCCGCCCTGCTCCGCGAAGCCGACCAGCGCGTGGCGCAGGGCAAGCGCACCGCGTTCCACTGGACCGGCAACCCCTATCGGCCCTTCAGCTGGGGGCTCTTCAGCGCGCCCGACGGCGTAACGCTGGCCCGCGCCCACGCCCTGACCGCCGATCCGCGATATCTCCAGGCGCTGGTGCTGGCCTGCCAGCCCGGCGCGGGAGCCAACCCCAGCAACCTCTGCTACACCACCGGTGTGGGCGTTCGCAGCCCCGAGCACCCGCTGCATATCGACTCGCGCATCACGCATCAGCCGCCGCCGCCGGGCCTCACCGTAGGCGGACCCAGGGATGTGGTGCGCGACAAGGACGGTTGGGAGCACAAGCTGCTGGCTCCCGTCACCGTCCCGCCGTCCGCCCGCTGGCCCAATGCCGAGGCCTACTTCGACGTCTTCTGGTACCCCAGCATGTGTGAGTTCACCATCCACAGCCCCATGGCCCAGAACGCCTACACGTGGGGCTACCTGGCGGCGCGGAGGTAGGATCCGGCGAAAATGGCCCGCACGACGGTTAGATTCGTGAAACCGAGGCCAGACCGCTTGCGTCCCGGAGGCGTTCGGGTATAGTTTCAGATACGCCCCATCGGTGGGGCGGTGCCTAAGGTCCGAGAGAGTACTAGACGATGGTGACGCTAATCCGCCTGTCCGGCCGGTTGCCCGTCCGATCGCTTGCCTTTCCTCACCAGGGCACATTGACCATGCACATGCATCGGAAGGGGTCTCATTGATGGCGACCGGTACGGTCAAGTGGTTCAACGCAACCAAGGGTTACGGCTTCATCGCGCAGGATGACGGCGGCAGCGACGTCTTCGTGCACTTCAGCGCGATCCGCAGCTCGGGTTACCGCGAGTTGGCCGAGGGCCAGCGCGTGCAGTACGATGTTGAGAACGACACCCGCGGTAAGGGCCTCCGCGCGGCGAACGTTACACCCATCTAGCTGCCGCACTTCGGCTACCACAGAAACCAACGGCCTCCCCGGTTCTCGGGGAGGCCGCGCTCTTGTCTGCCGGCCGATCGCCTACTGGCGCACGCCGCGCAGGCGGGCCAGCCAGAGGGTGTTGACCTGGTCCGCACCGGGCATCAACGCCGCCAGGTCGATGAGCAGGATCGACTTGATCTTCTCCGGCGTCAGCTTGGCTCCCGGGTCCTTGGTGTCATCCGACGGCGAGAAGGCGCTGAACGGCAGGTCCAACTCCTTCGCCTCGCCGCCGCCGGTCAGGTCCGCCATCGTGTTGAACTTGCCGCCGCCCAGCTGCTCGATGATCACGGCGACCTTGGCATCCTTCGCGGAGGCCATCGTCAGCTTCAGCCGCACGGCGCCGGCCAGCTTGCCCGCCCGGATCGCACGCATGGCCCCGGCGGGAGTGCCCGTCACCTGCTTGTAGTCCAGCTTCAGCCCCTTGCCCGCGATGGGCTTATCCGTCACCACCGTCGCCGCGCAGCCGCCCAACGGCATCCAGAGGAGCTGCGGCCGCGCGAACGAGTCCAGGACGATGTCCGGGCCGGCGATCTCGGCGATGGGCTGGGAGCTCAGGGTCACGTCGTCCAGGAAGAGCGTGTGCGGACCGGGCTTGATGCCCAGGATCTTGGCGGCCATCTCCGGGTCGCCCTGCACGAAAATCTGGCCCATATCGGCGAGGCCCACGGCGACCACCTGATCAAGGTCGAGCTTGTTATTGGGGTCCTTGGGGTCGTTTTCGCCGTCCGAGAGCGAGAAGTCGTCGGCGCCCAGGTGGACCTCCTGCCAGGCGTTGGCAGGGGCGAAGAACGGCGCGATGTACCGGGCCTCCTGCTCCTGAAGCACGACGATGAGCGCCGAGGCGTAGTCGGACTTGATCCAGAAGCGCAACGACCGGGTGGCCGCAGGCAGCCCACCGGGCACGGGAACCAGGGCCAGGCTGACGTCGCCCTTCTTCACCTCGTACTCGAACTTCAGCGCGGACTTGCCGCTGTGCGCCTGGCCCGCGGCTTGTGTCAACGATACGCGGGCGGTGGCCCCCATGGCCGTCCAGCCGTGGTCGGTATCCTCGAACGTGTGCTGCACCAGCGCCTGCGGCGCGGGCGTCTGGGCCAGGGCAGGAACGCAGAGCGCCGCCGCCAGGGCCGGACCGACCCACAGACCAAGTCTCATTGCCGGACCTCCGATCGAATTACTGCGCGCCCACCGCCCAACGCCGTGCGGCGCACATCAAAGAACTACGCGCGGGGCGCCCGTCCGGTTTTACCCGGGAGGCCAGCCCAGCGCCCGTCCGCCCAGGATGTGCATGTGGACGTGCATGACCAGCTGCCCGCCGTCCGGCCCGTAGTTCACCACGACGCGGTAGCCCGAAGCCTCGACGCCCATGGCGCGGGCCGCCTTCGCCGCGGCCTGCAGGTAGCGGCCGGCCAGCCCCTCGTCGGCCAGATCGGCCAGCGTTGCGACGTGGGCTCGGGGGACCAGCACGCCGTGCAGGGGAGCCTGCGGGTCAATGTCGCGGAACGCGACGAACTCGTCGTCCTGGTACATGATGTCGGAGGGTATGTCCCCGGCTGCGATCTTGCAGAAGATGCATCCATCCATGATCCGGCCTCCTGGGTGTGTGGCCCTACCGTTCGACGCGAAAGCCCCCCTCTCCTCCGGCGGCGCGAATCGCGTACACTACAGTGACGGCCCGACGCTGGACTGCTCGGGTGTGGGCCGCCGGGAGCCGCCATGGGCCGCACAAGCCTCCTCCAGACGAATACCGTTACGTACCAGGAGCTGGTCGGCAACGGCCGGACCTTCCGCGTGCCGCCCTATCAGCGCGACTACTCGTGGACGCGCGATCAGTGGGAAGACCTCTGGAACGACATCGTCGACATTCAAGGGGACCCGGACCAGCGCCACTATATGGGCGCCATCGTGGTGAAGGCGGAGTCCGATCGTGTCGTGCACGTGATCGACGGCCAGCAGCGCCTGGCCACCCTGGCCATCCTGACGCTCGCAGCGATCGGCCAACTCGAGTCCGGGCAGGACGACAGCGACGAGGTGATGCGCAACCGGGAGCGGGCACGGGCGCTGCGCAGCCGGTACATCGGCGAGAAGGACCCGGCATCGCTGACGGAAGTCAGCAAGTTCGAGATGAACGCATCCGACAACGGGCTCTTCCAGGACTACCTGGTGCAGCTCCGCCGCCCGGCCAGCCTCGGCGCGTTGACCCATTCCAACCGACTGCTGTACGACTGCTTCACGTTCTTTGCCGAACGGCTGGCGGACCTCGCCGAGCAGGGAGCCGACGGCGCGACCATCGCGGCGCTCGTCTCGGAGGTGGTGGCGCGCCGACTTCTCTTCATCCTGATCACGGTCGATGACGAGGTGAGCGCCTATACGGTGTTCGAGACGCTGAACGCGCGCGGGCTTGAGCTGACCACCACTGACCTGCTGAAGAACTACCTCTGCTCCCGTATCCGCACAGACTCCGATCTGACTGCGGTGCAGCGGCGCTGGCAGCGGCTGGTGGCGACGATTCGGCACGAGATGGTCCCCGAGTTCCTGCGCTACCACTACCTGACCCTTGACCGCAAGGTCCGCTCGGCTCGCCTCTTCAAGCGCATCCGCACGGATGTCACCAATGCCGCGGGCGTCCTGCAACTGCTTGACCGGCTGGAGGCGAGGGCCCCGCTGTTTGAGGCGCTGGGGGATGCGTCCCACGGGTACTGGGCCGACTACCCCGGCGCCGCCCAGTACGTTCGTGAGTTGGCGCTGTTTGGCGCTCGGCAGATGACCCCGCTTCTTTTCGCGGCCGACGAGCGCCTCACGCCCGCCGAGTTCGTCAAGGTTCTCAAGCTGGTCGTAGCGTTGACGTTCCGGTTCACGGTCGTCTGCAGGCGCAACACGAACGATCTGGAGCCGGTTTACCACGACGCCGCCCGCGGCGTGCTGGAAGGTTCGGCGCAGACGGCGCGGCAGGTGTTCGACCTGCTCCGGCCGATGTACGTGGGGGACGCGCAGTTCCGCGCCGCGTTCTCCCAGCTGTCGCTGCCCACGTCCGGTCCGAGGCGCAAGGTGACCCGATACATCGTCTGCCGGCTGGAGAGCGACAGATCGGGCCGCATCGTGGACTGGGAGACCGACCCATCGTCGATAGAGCATATCCTGCCGGAGAACCCCATCGATGCGTGGTACGGTGTCGTCCCGCAGACGAAGTGGGCCGACTGGGCTGGGCGGCTGGGCAACCTCGTCCTCCTGGAGCGCTCGCTGAACCGCGATGCCGATAGGCTGTCCTTCGTCGACAAGCAGCTTCTCTATGCCCGGTCTGCCTATGCGTCCGCCCGGGAGTTGGGCGGCGCCGGCTTCACCGACTGGAGCGACGCGCAGATCGAGCGCCGCCAGGAGACGCTTGCGGCCACGGCGTGCCGCCTCTGGCGGTCCGACTTCGCCGACCCGTAGCGCAACCCAGATCGTGATGCCCGCCGCTGGTATCCTGTTCGCATGAACGCCGCCCTCCTTGAGGTCACCGACCTGCAGAAGCGATTCGCCGTCACGCGGCGCCAGGGGCTCCGCACGATCCACGAGACCGTGCGGGCCGTGGACGGGGTGGACCTGCGCCTGCAGGCCGGCGAGACGTTCGGGCTGGTGGGTGAGAGCGGCTGCGGCAAGAGCACCGCGGGGCGGGCCATCCTGCGGCTGATCGAGCCCAGCGGCGGCGCGGTGCGGTTCGAGGGTGTCGACCTGCTGAGCCTCGGACCCGAGGCCCTCCGGCAGACGCGGCGGCGGCTCGGCATGGTCTTCCAGGACCCTATGTCGGCGCTGAACCCGCGCATGAGCGTCGGCGAGGCCGTGGCGGAGCCGCTGGTGGTGCACCAGACGGTCGACCGCCGGCAGGCCCGCGAGCGCGTGGCCACACTGCTGGCGCAGGTGGGGCTGGAGCCCTCCCACATGTCGCGCTACCCGCACGAGTTCTCCGGGGGACAGAGGCAGCGGATCGGCATCGCCCGCGCCATCGCCACCGAGCCGCGGCTCCTGGTGCTGGACGAGCCGATCTCGGCGCTGGATGTCTCCGTGCGGGCGCAGGTTCTGAACCTGCTGATGGACCTGCAGGAGAGCCTCGGCATGGCCTACCTGCTGATCGCCCACGACCTCTCGGTGGTGCGGCACGCCTGCAGCCGCGTCGCGGTCATGTACCTGGGCATCATCGTGGAGGAGGGGCCGGCCGAGACGCTCTTCTCCAGCCCCCTGCACCCCTACACGCGTGCGCTCGCCATGGCGGCGCCGTCGCCGAATCCCACGCGCCGCGCCGTGCGGGCACCGCTGCAGGGCGACGTGCCCACCTCGGTGGAGATCCCCTCCGGCTGCCGCTTCCGCACCCGCTGCCCGCTCGCGGTCGCCCGATGCGCCGAGGAGCGCCCCCCGCTCATCGAGGCGGCGCCCGGACGGCGAGTGGCCTGCTTCCGGGCAGGCGAGGCCCCGGAGGCTACGGCTCCGCCGCCAGCGCCCCGCGCATGAAGGCTACATCGGCGGCCAGCGTTCGGCCCTCGGCGCGGTAACGGCCCGGGAAAGTGCGCCGCAGGTCGCGGAGCAGCTTCTCCATGGCGTCGGTGTAGGCCTCGGCGGCTGAGCGGCCCTGCGGCAGGGCGATGAGCTTCACGAACCGGTCGCGCACGGGGTTCGTGGACGTACTGGGCGGCGCGTAGAGCAGGAAGCCCGGATAGGCCTCCACCAGCCGCCGCAGGCAGTCGGCCCGCGCCCGCGAACCCGCGCAGAGCAGCAGCGCCTGGCCGATGGACTCCTCTGGGTCGTAGGCCGCCGGGTTGTAGGCGTACTCCGCACAGGTGAGCATGGGGAGCCGGTTGGCCTCGTCCTGGGTGCACATGGAGTTGCTCATGTAGCCCTCGGCGGCGCGGCAGAGGTCGGGGTCGCGGTTCACCAACGGGCCCAAGTGCATGGTCGGCGTGTTGTCGTTCACCGGGTAGTTGTCCCAGATGAAGAGCTTGTGGCCGGCCGTTGCGCCGTAGGCTTCGGCGGCCTTGCGGGTGATGCCGCCCACCACGCCCGCGCCGGTCCAGAAGAGCCGCACGTCGGGGTCCAGTTCGCGGGCCAGCGTCCGCAGGTAGGTCCGCTCGGCAGGGTCGCCGCCGTCGCCCCAATAGATGGTCGGCGTGAAGATCATGCGGGCGCCGGGGTCCTTGCGCTTCAGGCGGCGCGTCAGTTCGTTCACCACGCGGGCCTGGCCGGAGGGGTCGATCCCCTGGCTGATGTCGTCCAGCGAGACGTTGAACCAGCGCACCCCCCGCGACTGCGCCCAGGCGTAGTGGCGCCAGAGGGCCTCCAGGTCGGCGGCCGAGCTGTAGTCCAGCGGCCGGGCGCTGCTCAGGTTAGGGTTCATGCTGAAGCAGAAGGCGATGCCCGCCGCCGCGCATCTGCGCATCACCTGCTCATATGCCCGGCGCTTCGCCGACGGCAGCGGCTCCCACCAGCGGTTGGAGCGTGCGTCGCCGAAGGGGAAATGCTCCACGTCGAACATGCTCGCGTAGCAGTTCATGAGGAAGTTCATGCGGCCCTTCACGAGCCACGGAATCTCGGCCAGGTACTGCTCGGGGCGCCACATCCAGCCCTTGATGCCGCGCACCGCAAAGCCCGGCTCGGCGCCGGCCGGCAGCAGCCTGGGGAAGGGACGCGCTACCGGGATGGTCGCTCGGAAGTCCCGCGCGAGGTCGCGGCGGAACACGAAGCCCGGCGGCGCGACGGCGCATCGGGCCACCATGAACCAGGGCGGCATGCCGACGCGCCCCTCTTGCTCCCGGTTCTCGATGCGGAGCGTGTTGTCGCCGGGCTTGAGCAGGCCGTCGGGGATGGGCCAACTCCGCACCTGCCAGCCCTTATCGGGGAAGCCGCTCTTGCCCGCGAAGAGCTCACGCCCATTGAGCATGACAGCGATGGCGCACTGGCCCTGGAAGTCGTCGTCGACGGCCTTGAGGTAGAGGCGGAGAGGGTCCGCAGGCCAGACGTCCCGGCGAAAGCGCCCTTCCATGACAGACCGACCGCCTGTGGGAGCGGCGTAGACGAAGTTGCAGCGCAGTTCCGAGCCGCGAATGCCGCCGAAGAGGTCGGCCGCGCCGCCGATCAGGTCGCCGCCGGCCAGTTCCGAGGCGGGCGACTGGGCTCCGGCGGCGGTTGCGGGACAGAGCGCCGCCAGCGCCGCCGCCAGGGGTTTCCATCGCATGGCGGTCAATCGACCTTGATGAGAAGACGCTGGATTTGCCGGTTGATGCCCGCGTTGGTCTTCTGCCGCTCTCGAAGGATACTGGCGTCGGTATCGCGGCCGTGCTTGAAGGTGCCCGCCACGGTTCCGGTCCGCTCCTCGGCCGCCCGCACCTCGGCCTGAAGCCACTTCATGTTGATCTCGATGGAGTTCTGCACCTTCTGCAGGATGGGTACCGCCTTGGCGAACTGCGCCACGGGGGCCCGGAAGACGATGGTGCTCTTGCTCTTCCAGAGCCCGATGCCCAGCTTGATGCTGTCCTCCACCGCCGCGAACATGACCTGCCGGTAGCGGACGCCGCCCTCGGTGTACTCCACGGCGACGAGCGAGGCCTGGTAGACCAGCGGAAGCGTGACGCCCATGAGCGCCCGAAGCTTGTTGAGCGCGGCCTCGGCCTCGGGCACGGAAGCCTGGCTCAGCACGCGGACGTTCTGCGCCGCGGGCGAGGTGCGCGGGAGGATCACCTGCAGCAGGTAGTTGGCGGGGCCGATGCGCGGCATGGAGAGGCAGCCGTTGCACTGCGAGCCAGGCGGGAAGGCGCCTCCCGCCGGGGATGAGGTCATGTCGATGAACTGCACGTCGGGCAGCCACATGCCCCGGATGGAGCCTGCGGCGTTGTTCTGCACGGTCCACTCGACCTTGGCTTCGGTGGCGTTCACGGCGCCGGCCACGTCGGGGCCCCAGTGGGTGACGCCGCCGGTCACCTTCCAGCCGGCGGGCACCTGCGCGGTGAAGGCTTTCTGGTTGCGCTCAACGTACTTCACGAACTTGGTCTGCCCCGCAGCCGGCAGCGAGCCGACCACGCAGGACAGAAGCAGGACAGTGCGAAGCGATCGAACCATGTGGTTCCTCCGAAGTGACGGCTTCCCGGAATGGGTGCGGCGTCTTGCCTGCACGGAGGGTAGATACGCCCCGCACCGCGGGATCACCTGCCGGAGGCGGCTACGGGACTGAGGAACCGGGGGGAGGCAGGTCGGTCGGGCACTGCGCTCAATGATGTCATTGGGGTCATGGTGTTGACCTTGGTGACGTTATTGACGGTGTTGTCGATCAGGCGGCAGTGCGGCGGATCATGCCTCGGTGCGCACCAGGCTACCGCCCACGGCGTACACCGCGTTGTAGCCGATCCTCGCGCCGTACAGCGCGGCGCCCGGGTGCGTTGCCAGCAGGGGAGAACCCGCGCTGATCAGGTCGTCGCCGATCGCGTAGGCGCCTGTATCGACGTCGATGGACACGATGCGTCCGATGTTCTCCGGCACCTCAACGAGAGGCCGAACGCGCCGTTCGTAGATATCGCGGCCTCGCCGCGTGATCTCGGCGCCGCTGTAACGTGGATGGGGCATACGCCACCTCCTGCGAGTGTCAGTCGGCCCATCATGGATCGGACCGCAGACCACATGGCCATTGTAGCCCAACCGCATACGCCTTCACCTGCCCCCGCCGGGTAGGCTGTGAGCGTCCTATGCCTGCGCCAAGGAGTTCCTTATGCCTGCCATGCTGTTGCCCGCCCTGCTCTGGGCGTTCGCCTTGCCGACGGGATCGCCGCCCGCCGCCCGGCTGATCATCGCGTCGGAACGGGGCGCCGGCGGCGTGCTTCAGCTCTACCTGGCCGCCGCTGACGGTTCCGGGGCGAGGCGCATCACGCACGGCGATGCCGTGGAGCCCGAGGGCGTCTTCTCGCCGGACGGAGCGCGCATCGCCTGCACGGTGGCGGACCCGGTGCGCAACACCTCGGACATCGCCGTCATGGCCGCCGACGGCACGGGATTGCGCCGCATTGCGGTTGCTTCGGGCAAGGAGCAGTGCTGCTCCCCGACCTGGTCGCCGGACGGCAAGCGCATCGCCTACGCTGTGCTGACCCGGCCGAGCCGCGGCGAGGCGGCCTGCCATGTCTGGGTTGCCCCGGCCGACGGCGGAGCCGCCACGCGGCTGGGTGAGGGCATGCTGCCGGCCTGGTCGCCGGACGGTAGGACGATCCTCTGCACCGTGGTCTCCGCCGGGCCGGGCGAGAAGAAGCCCGCCATCTACCGTATGGACGCCGACGGCGGACATCCCGGCCTGATGCTGCCCGACGCCGCCATGGCCGCCTGGTCGCCCGACGGCAGGCGCGTCGCCTTCATCGGCATCGGCGAGCGCGGCTCCATGAACCTCTTCACATGCGCCCCCGACGGCGCCGACCGCAAGCAGTTGACCAGGCTGGATGACCCCTTCGTCTGCGGCCCGCAGTGGACGCAGGACGGCAGGTCGATCCTCTTCACCGACGCAGCCAGGCCGAAGCCGGGAGCCGCCGAGCCTTCGATCCACGTCTACTCCGTGCCCGCGCAGGGCGGCAAGGCCAGACAGATCACCCGGGAGGGCGGCATGAGCTTCGTGGGCAACGGCAGCGGCATCTTCCTTCTGATGGCCGTGCTGGCCGGGCCCGGTTAGGTGGGAGCGGAGTTGGTGCGCGTCCATCTCACGGTCCGTGACGAGAGGGGGGACCCGTCTCCGTTCCGGGTCGATGTGCGGGTAGCCGGCGCACGGACGCGGCATGCCTGGAGCATCGACGGGTGCGCCGAGCTCGAGGCGCCGCCGGGAGCCACGCTGCGGGTGAGCCGGGGCTTTGACCACGACGCCGTGGACCTGACCGTCGGGCCTGACGACCAGCGGCTGGAGGCCGTCCTCGTTCGGCGGTTCGACGCACGGAAGTGGGGCTGGTACGGCGGCGACAACCATGTGCATGTGGTGCATGACCCGTCCACGGACCCCTCTCTCGATATCGCCTACGGAGCGCGGCTGGCCCGGGCCGAGGGGCTCGACACCATCCAACTCGCGTACCAGTGGGAACCCACGGGCGCCTGGCCCGCCGCCGCCGAGCTGGATGACCGGTGCCGCCGCGCCGCGCTGCCCGGCCTTGCCGTGGGCTGGAACGTCGAGACGCCCAAGTCCTACCCCGGTGAGGACCATGGCGGCGAGGAGGGCGACCTCCACTGCCTGGGCCACGGCTGGACGGCGGGCCTGACGGACATCTCGCGCGGGCCGGGGTGGTTCCACTCGGGGCCCAACTACCGCGTGCTGCAGGAGGTGGCCAAGCAGGGCGGCGTGGCCGGGGTCGCGCATCCCACGCGCAGCTGGACCCACAAGGGCAACCTCGTCTCCAACCGCAACGCCGAACTCCCGTTCGACATGGTGGCCGGGGCGCCCTATGCGGCCATCGACATCCTGAACGACGGGCCCGCGGGCTTCTTCGCCGACGAGCGGGTCTGGTACACGCTCCTCAACCAGGGGTACCGCATCGCCGGCACGGCCAACAGCGACGCCTGCCTCGATCGGGGTAACGCCCCCGGCCGGCTGCGCACCTACGTGCAGGTACGCGGCGGCTTCACCTGGGGCAAGATGGTCGAGGCCATACGGGCGGGACGCGTCGTGGCCAGCTCCGGCCCCTTCGTGCGCTGGAGCGTGTCCGGGAGGCCACCGGGGTCCGAGTTCGCGGCCGATGGCCGCGTGCGGCGAGCCGTCATGCGCGTCTGGTCCGCCCCGCAACCCGCCGAGCGGCTCACGGCGGTGCAGCTGATCCGCTGCGGCGAGGTGGTGCGCGCCTGGGACCTGCGGAGCCTCGGCCTGCGGAGCTGGTCGGGGGCCTTCGACCTGCGGGCCGACGAGTTCGCCTGGTACACGTTGCGGGTCCTGTCCCATCCCACCGACACGCCGGAAGCGCCGCCGTCGGTGGCTGTGGGAGGCGTCATCTGGTTCCTGCCGCCCGGCTTCCGCCGGCCCGAGCCGACGCCGGCCCGCGTCGACCTCAGCGTTGCGGACGAGGCCGGGCGGCCCGTGCCCGGCGCCGCCGTGGCGGTCATCGACGCGGAGAGCGAGGTCGCGCGCATTGCCACGGACGCCGACGGCCGGGTCCGCATCACCGCGCCCGCCACGGCATGCCTCGCCGTGACGGCAGCCGGCTTCGCGCCGGAGGAGCGGCGCCTCTTCACCGACTGCCCGGAAATCATGGAGGCCTGCATCGACATCGACACCGCCGGGGCGAGCCTGCACCAGCCGGCCACGTACGACCGGATGCGGCGCCTCCTGGGCGACCTTCGGCTGCGCGTCACGCTCCGGCCCATGCCGTCCGCTTGAAGGCTTCCGTGTATGCTAAGTGAAAGGGCCGCGCCGCTGCATCCAACAGGCAGGAGGAGAGGTTGGCAGCAGCGACGGCGGCCGGAACCGGGATCACCACTGGATTGAGCGCCGGCGCCACCGACAGGTTAGCGGATGCACGATTGCTCGCCGACGCACGGGCGGGCGATGGGCGTGCGCTCGGCCGGCTGCTGGAGCCCCACGAGGCGCCCCTCTACCGGCTCTGCCTGGGAGTGCTGCACCACCCGCAGGACGCCGAGGACGCCGTGCAGGAGGCCTTCATCCGGGCGATCAAGTCGCTGGGCGGCTTCCGAGCCGACGCCGGCCTGCGCACATGGCTCTACCGGATCGCGCTCAACGTCTGCCTGGAGCGCAAGCGGAGCGCCAGGCCCGTGGAGCCGCTCTACGAGGAGACACTGGTGACCGAGGCCGGCTCGCTCGAGGACGCCGCGCTGGCCCGCATGCGGGCGATGCAGGCGCTGGCCACCCTCAAGCCGCACCACCGGGCCGCGCTGGTGATGAAGGAAGTCGAAGGCTTCAGCGTCGAGGAGATCGGCGCCGCCATGGGCTGGAACCGCAAGAAGGCCGAGAATGAGCTGTACCAGGCACGCCGCGCCCTGGCCGAGTGGCGGCTGGCGCAGCAGGAGTAACGGGACAGACTGATGGACGCCGCATGTGACCTCTGCCGCCGCGCCCTCTGCGCGGAGCCGATGGAGCAGCCGGGGGCCGAGCCGAGGCTCGACCCGACGGCCCATCTGGCCGCCTGCCCGTCCTGCCGCGCCTACAGCGAGGCGCTGGGGTCCGGGCTGGGCGACCTGCGCTCCATGGCCGTCCTGAGCCCCGCCGGGAACCCACTGGGCCGAGCCCTGGCGGCTGCCGCGAAGCCACGCCGAGCGCCCCGGTGGCCCTTCGCGCTGGCGGCGGCGGCGGCCGTGGCAGCGGCGGCGTGGATGGCGGTCGTGCGGCCCCTCCCCCAGTCCGCCCTGCAGGAAGCCGCCGACAAGGCCGTGATGCCCCAGGCCGCCGGTCCTGCCGCCGTGCCCGCCGCGAAGCAGGCCGCCAGGCAGACCCCCGGCACGGACAGCGGCTCACGTGCCAGGCGAGCCCTGAGCCGTGAACGCCGGCCTGGCGCCGCGACCACGCGCCGCGATGCGGCGGCGGACGAGCCCGCGAAGCGGGAGGTGGCCGGTTCGAGACCCGCCGAGCCCGCCCGGCCCGCGGCCGCCTCGCTGCGCTCCTTCGGCGCCGAGGCGCGTCCCTCGGCGAATGCCGACGCCCTGGGCGGCATGGCGGCTGCCGCGCCCTCCGTGGCAGGTCCCGCGGCGGCGCCGGTCCTCACCGAGCGTCGCAACGTCGCCGCGGACACGATGGTCGCGGCGGCTCCGGTGACCCTGACGCTGGCCGAAATGCCCGCTCCGGAGCTGGCCGCCCGACTGGCCCGGGCGCTGGACAGGCCCCTGCGGGTCGATGCCGCCCTGGCCGAGGTCCGGCTCGGACTCCGCTGCGTCGAGCGTCCCGCCTCCGAGGTGCTGCAGGCCGTGGCCGCCGCCACCGAGGCGCGCTGGGCTCCCGTGTCCGACGCGCTCCTCCTGACCCAGGCCGCCGAGGCCGAGGAGGCCGCCGCGTCGGGGCCGGCCGCCCTCAAGGCGGAGGCCTTCGCCGTCGGAGGCCGCATGGGCGGCGCCGCACAGGAGATGCGCGCACAGGAGGGCTTCGCCGCGCCCGCAGGCATGGCCGGCGGCGGCGTGGCTGACGGCGCTCCTACGTTCGGCCGCACAGGGAAGCCCGGCATCGCCAAGCAGGACCGCAGTCTGGCCGTGAAGATGCAGATGAGCCGCTCGGAGGCGCCGCGCAACGCCGTCACGGTGCGCTGGCCGCACGCGCGCAGCGCCGCGCGCATGCGCCGTAACACAGCCCCGGCGCTCCCGCCCAACTGGGCCGTCACCACCGAGGCCGGGGCGCAGGCCGGCACGCAGCCCGCAGGACGCTGACCCCCGCACGCCGGGCCGTGCGATGCTCAGGTACGGAGGCGATCATGGGGTTCATTCGATGGGCGACGGTGTTGGCGACGGTCCTGGCTTGCCGCATCGCCGGCGCCGGTCCGATGCAGCCGCCCGCCGTCCAGACCGCGCTGGAGGCGCTCCAGCGGCGCGGAGCCCTGCTCGGGGCTTCCGGGCGAGGCGCCCCCGCCGTGCGCCTCGTGCGCCTCGATCCCGACAAGCCCCGCCTGGGCGGCTGGGACCTCTCCGCCGAACTGGCTCCGCTCCGCCCGTGGCAGCGGCGACAGGGCTACGCGATCGGCCGGACGTCCGGGCAGGCGCCCGAGGTGGCCGCACTGGCTCCGGAGGGGCTCGCCTTCGGGCTGGCGCACCTCACGGGCCTCCTGCGCGCCGCGCCCGGCGGAGGGGCGACCTTCGACCTGCCGCCCGAGGCCCGGCTCTTCGAGGCTCCGGCCATCGAGGAGCGCGGCGAGTACCTGAACATCGGCTACGACATCCCGCCCATCACGCCGCACACCTGGGACGCCGCCCGTTGGCGCGCCTATATCGACCAACTGGCCCTGGCCCGCCTGAACCGCTTCTACTTCTTCCTCTGGGGCAGCGACATCACCGCCTGGCCGGGCTCGCGCCTCTCACGGACCGAGACCAGTCGCCGCCTCTACCGCGAGCTGCCCGGGGCTATCCGCTACGCTCAGCGCCGGGGCTTCAAGGTCGTGCTGATGCTGGGTCCGACGCTGATCCCCCGCGACGTCTACGACCTCCACCCCGATTGGCACGCCGATATCGAGTACGCCCGGCACGGCTTCCCCGTGGCCTGCCCCAACCATCCCGAGGCCTGGAAGGCGATCACCGGCGCGCTGCGAGCCCAGCTGGAGCGGCTGCGGGCGGTGGATGCGGTGCAGGTCTGGTTCTACGATCCCGGCGGCTGCTGGTGCGAGGCGCGCGGATGCGGGCGGGGGCAGGCGGCCTCGCTGGCGCGGCAGGTGCGCGAGTTCGCCCACCTCTTCCGCCGCGTGAACCCGCGTGGGGGCCTGGAGGTGAACCTCTGGCCCATCGCCCTCTGGGAGCGGGAGCGGAAGGTGGAGGTCCGCAAGCCGCTGGTGCAGGCGCTGCGCCGCGACTTCCGGTCCAGTTGGCGGGGCATCACCATGGTGGGCACCGCCGAGGAGGGGCCCACGCCGACGCCGCGATGGGAGAAGGAGCAGGGCTTCCGAACGGGGCTCTTCCTCTTTGCGGCCAACCCGGAGTCGGGCTACAGCTTCCTGACGCCGCACCTGCGCTACGTGCCCTGGTCGGCCCGGGTGGCGCGGGACTTCGGCGTCGACGCCTGCTTCGGCCACCGGCTGGAGGCCTGGACGCGCCTGCCCGCCACGGCGCTCATGGCCCAGTGGCTCTGGAGCCCCGACCTGGAGCCCGCGGAGGCCGTGCGGCGGCTCTCTTGCGGCCTCATGGGCGACGGCCGAGCCGGTGCGGCGCTGGCGAGGGCCATCCTGCTGCTGGACCGCATCACGGACGAGGGCGCCGCGCCGGAGCTTGCCGGGCCATTGCGCGCCGCCGCCGCCGAGGCGTGGCCGCTCGCGGCGCCGGGACTGCTGAAGGAGATCGAGTATCTGCCGGCCATGCTGGAAGCGGTGGCCGCCATCGCCGAGTCCGCCGGCGCGGCTCCCGAGGCCCTGGCGCGGTGCGAGGCGCGCTTCGCCGAGGCCCTCCACCGCAGCCCCACCTTTGCGTCCCTGGCGGCCGACGCGCCGGGTACGTTCAGGCGGTACCGCGAGATGCTGCTGCCCGGTTGGCGCAATCGGATGTTCTGAGCCCGTTCGCCCTTGCCTCAACGGTCACCATGTGTTAGACTCTGGCGTCAGTAGGGAATGTGGAAGCTGTGGCCCTGCAGACGATTGGTGATGTCCGATTGCGGTTCAGAGCCAACGCTCCTTCAATGGAGTGAGGCTCGGCGTTGCTGAGTGGCATCCCCTAACGGGGAAGCACGAGGCGCGCCGGCGCACATCCGCCCGTGTTATGCGGGTTCTTGAACCGCGGGCACACGGCGTCGCGGGGTGCACACGCGGTTGGCGGTCGGTCCTTAGCGGGGCCGGCCGCCTTCCGTACCTCAGGCCCGCCACACGGCCCTACGTGGGTCTCGAGTAGCCCCCGAAGAGCTCGCTGACTGAGTCGTTGGCATGGATGCGCTCGATGGCGCTGGCCAGAAGGGGCGCCACGCTCACCACCCGGATCTTGGATCCGGCGTCCTCCAGCGGGGGGACCGTATCCGTCACCAGCAGGCTCGCGAGCGGCGATGCCGCCACCTGCGCCACAGCGTTCCCCGAGAGGATGCCGTGGGTGCAACAGGCGTGGACCGCCGTGGCGCCGCGGGCGATGAGTGCCTCGGCTCCCTTCACGATGGAGCCGCCCGTGTCGATCATGTCGTCAATCATCACGCAGGTCCGGCCCGCCACGTCGCCGACGATCTCCAGTATCTGCACCTGGTTCGGCTCGGGGCGCCGCTTGGCGATGATGGCAAGGGGCGACCCCAGCTGCTCGGCCAGGCTCCGGGCGCGGGTGACGCCGCCCACGTCAGGGCTCACCACCACGGCGTCGTCGCCGCAGAGGCCACGGCTTCGCAGGTCCTCACCAATGATGGGCCCGGCGTAAAGGTGGTCCAGAGGGATGTCGAAGAAGCCCTGGATCTGCCCTGCGTGGAGGTCGACGCAGAGCACGCGGTGGGCGCCGGCCACAGTGATAAGGTTGGCGATGAGCCGCGCGGTGATGGGTTCGCGGGGCTTGATCTTCTTGTCCTGCCGGGCGTAGCCGTAGTAGGGGATCACGGCGGTGATGCGCCTTGCCGACGCCCTGCGGAAGGCGTCGATCATGATAAGCAGCTCCATCAGGTTCGAGTCCACGGCGCGGCAGGTGGGCTGGACGATGAAGACATCCATGCCCCGGGCGCTCTCGTCGATCTGGATGGAGGTCTCACCGTCGGCGAATCGGCGGATGTGGATATGGCCCAGATCGACGCCCAGGTTTTCGGCGATCTTGCCGGCAAGCTCCGGATGGGCATTGCCGCTGAAGAGGCGCAGGTCACTCACTTTGCTCGGTCTCCCTTTTGGTCGCGCAAGCGTTGCGCCCAGCCCGGTTTGACGGCCTGCCGGCTGCGGCCCAGGCCGAGGGCGTCATCCGGCACATCCTCAGTCAGGGTCGATCCGGCGGCGGTGTAGGCGCCCGCCCCCACGCGGATCGGGGCTACGAGCGTGTTGTTTGAGCCCACGAACGCCCCCGGGCCGATCTCCGTGCGCCGCTTCACCCATCCGTCGTAGTTGCAGGTGATGGTGCCGCCGCCGATGTTGGCCTCGGCGCCCACGTCGGCGTCGCCCAGGTAGGTCAGGTGCGCCAGCTTGGCTCCGGGGCCCACGGCGGCCAGCTTGAGCTCGCAGAAGCTGCCGATGCGCGCGCCGGCGCCGATATCGCAACCCGGCCGGATATGCGCGTAGGGGCCCACGGTGACGTCGGGGCCGACGCGGCTCTGGGTGATGTGCGACGCCAGGATGCGCGCGCCGTCGCCGATCTCGCTCTCCTCGATGCGGCAACCCGCGCCGATGAGGCAGCCCGCGCCCAACGCGGTGCGGCCTCGGAGCTGCGCCTGGGGCTCGATGAGGGTGTCCGCGCCGATCTCCACATCCACGTCGATGCTGACGCTACCGGGATCGGGCATGCTGACCCCGGCCAGCATGTGCCGCTCCGCGATGCTCTTGCGGAGGGCGCAGGTCACGGCGGCCAGCTCCACGCAGGTGTTGACGCCCAGCACCTCGCTCTCGTCGTCGACCCGCACGCTCACTGCCTTGCGGCCCCAGTCGTGCAGGATGCCCACGGCGTCGGTGAGGTAGAACTCGTTCTGGTCATTCCGGCAATCGATCCGCGGCAAGGCCTCGAGCAGGTCCGGGCCCCGGAAGCAGTAGACCGAGGCGTTCCACTCGTGCACGGCCAGCTGCTCTGCCGAGGCGTCCCTGGCCTCCACGATGCCCGTCACGGCGCCGTCCGGCCCGTGCAGCACGCGGCCGTAGCGCCCGGCGTCCGCCGCCCAGCCCTCCAGCAAGGCCACGGAGGCCCCCGCGTCGGCTCGGGCGCCGCGCAGGGCGGCCAGCGTTCCGGCCTTCAGCAGCGGCACGTCGCCTGCCAGCACCAGCACGTCGCCCTCCACGCCCGCCAGCGCATCGGCGGCGCACCGCACAGCGTGGCCGGTGCCCCGGGGGTTCTCCTGCAGCACGTACTCCACGGCGTCGCCCAGCCCGGCGCGCACGCGATCGGCGGCGTGGCCCACTATGACGATAATGCGCCCGACGCCCGCGGCCCGGCAGGCGCGTATGACATGGGCTGCCAGCGGGATGCCGCAGAGCGGGTGCAGCGGCTTGGGCGTCGCCGACTTCATGCGCGTCGACTTGCCGGCGGCGAGGATGACGGCAACGGCCTCGGGTCGTGCGGGTGCATCGGGAACCGGCAAGGTAGTCCTCCACCAGGGGTCAAGGGTTCGCGGGCGGACGCTCGCGTTGGTCGCCAATTATAGACCGTTCGGCGCGCCTGCGAACAGGGCGGCCCGCACCGACCATGGGGTACACCTTCTGCGGCGAGGTGTGCGCGCCCGCCGCCGGTCCTCGGAGGAAGTGGATGCAGACGATGATCGCGTTGCTGGTGATGGCGGCGGCGGCCGTGGCGGCCTCGGCGGCCCAGACGCCCGCCTCGGCTCAGGTTCGCCTATGGCCCGGCACGGCGCCCGGCGAGACGGGCGACATCGGCCCGGAGCACGACACCACGCCTGAGGCGGAGCGCAAGCCCGCCAGGCAGGCGATCCTGCGGCTCACCAACGTCACCGAGCCCACGCTGCAGGTGTTCCGCCCCGCGCCCGGCCGTAGCAACGGCGCCGCCGTACTGGTCTGCCCCGGAGGCGGCTACAGCATCCTCGCCGCCGGCCACGAGGGCGCCGAGGTCTGCCGCTGGCTCAACACCATCGGCGTGACGGGCATCCTGCTCAAGTACCGCGTGCCGGCGCGCAAGGGCCTGCCCCGCTGGACGCCGCCGCTGCAGGACGCGCAGAGGGCCATGGGCCTGATCCGGCGCCACGCCACCGAGTGGGACATCGACCCGCGCCGCGTGGGCGTGCTCGGCTTCTCGGCCGGCGGGCACCTCTCGGCCATGCTCTCCACCGACTATCGCCAGCGGACCTACCCGCACATCGACGCCGCCGACGCCGAGAGCTGCCGGCCGGACTTCAGCGTGCTCATCTACCCGGCCTACCTCATCAAGGAGCGCGAGGTCACAAAGCTCGCGCCGGAGCTGAAGATCGACGCCGAGACGCCTCCGGCGTTCCTATCCATGGCGCTGGACGACCCGATCCGAGTGGAGAACGCCATCGGCTACGCCCTGGCCCTGAAGGCCGCGGGCGTGGGCGCCGAGCTGCACGTCTACCCCAAGGGCGGCCACGGCTACGGCCTCCGAGCCGAGGCCGGCCCGGCGGCCACCTGGCCCAAGCGGGCGGGAGAGTGGCTCAAGAGCCAGGGCTGGCTGGAGCCGCGGCAGTAGGGGACCAAAGGAGGCAGGGGCGGAGGCAATCTGGGGCGCGCACGGGTGCGCACGAATCGCCGATCAACAGCGGGTCGGTCCCTCGGTGAGCTATGGCATGGCGCCGTGTCGACGTCTGACGGGGCACCGGGGTACGACTTGGCACGTTCTGCGTGACGCAGACCACACGGCGATAGCTCAGACTCGATGCTCGTGCGTCTCAAGCCGAGTTGCGGGCAGGATCTGGGCGGCCTGCAGTAGTGTGATCTGCCTGATGCGGGCGGGTCGCCTCGAGCGCATGCGGCCGGGGCCATCCGACACAGCCGACATCGACGCAATGGCCGCGGTCCGCTGTTACGGCGCCGAGTAGGAGTTCTGTGCCCGTGTGGCGCCCGCGAGGCAGAGCGGCCTGGGGCAGCATGCCCGATCTTGCCTCCCGCCCAGTTCCAGGCGCAC
This sequence comes from uncultured Chthonomonas sp., assembly GCA_903885605.1. Classification (GTDB taxonomy): domain Bacteria; phylum Armatimonadota; class Chthonomonadetes; order Chthonomonadales; family CAJBBX01; genus CAJBBX01. Next base: position 50,607 of record CAISJD010000196.1, read on the forward strand.
CTCGCCGCTGAGGGTGTCGCCCGGGCGCAGGGGCTTGCGCTCGGAGGCGTAGTGGCCTGCGAAGAAGCCGTCGGCGCCGCCGGTGTTGAATTCTGCCACCAGCAGGCCGATGCGCTGGCCGTCCACGAAGGCGCGGACCGCCTGTGAGCCGTCCGACGCCACCGCGAAGCCGATCCCATCTTTGCCGCGCAACGATGCACGGAGGATGCCGGATTTCGTGCCGCGGAAGTCCGCCGTGCCCAGCGGCGTGCGGTCCGCCGACCAGGGGCCGCGCGGCGCGCCTGCAGCGTCTTGCGGGCCGGGGTTGGCGCGCGCCGTGCCGGCGAGGCGGGCGATATGGTCCGCCGGATAGGTGGTCCAGAGGCCCCGGCGGCTCCAGCCCAGCTGGTCCAGCGCGGCCGGCGCGTAGAAGACGAGGCCCCACTGGCGCGGGTCCACCGCGCGGCTGACCTGGTAGCGGTAGGCCGCCCGTAGGCCCCCCTCGCGCGGGAAGCGGAGCGTGGTAGCGCCCGATGCCTCGGCATAGGCGCCGCGCACAGTGACAGTCACGCCGCCGTCGGCCTCCTCGCGCGCGTCCACGGAAGTCGGACTCCAGCCCTCGCACACCGGGTTGAATGGCGCGATGCCGGCACGGAAGTCGTTGCCGGCCACGCCGCCGTCGCCGCCCGAGGCGTTGCTCAGAGGCAGGAGCATGAGGGTTGGGCCGCCGCATAGCACGGTCCGCCGGCCCGCAGTGGCCTGCGTGATCACTCCCGTGGTGCGGTCGATGGTCACCATGGCTCCTCCGGAGTGGACGGTGAAGGCGGCCGGTGTCTCTTCCAGACGGACTGCAACCGTGGCCCGCGTAGCCGTCGGGGCCGGGCCAGAGCCGACGCGCAGCTCCTCGGTGTCACAGGCGAAGCCTCGGGGATCGGTGAAGGTGAGGCGCAGCGTCTGCCCGGCCTTCGCGGCGACCGGCGCGACGATCCGCAGACGTCCCACCCCGCCGGGCGGCGCAGTGCAGCGAGCGGTTCCGGCCTGGGAGCCCAGCCGCCAGTCGACGCGCACCTCGGCCAGGTCGGCGAAGTCGTACCGGTTCCGCACGGCGATGGTCCAGTCTCGGCCGACGGGCAGCGGCTTCTCCGGCGCGAGCACCCGCACGGGCGAGTAGGCCTTCTGCACGTGCCGGTACTCGGGCTTGGTGCGGCGCCAGCCGTCGATGATGCCCCAGGGGCCGTAGCCCACCATGCGGCCGCCGGGCAGGTGGAAGGTATCGTCGATGCCCGACCAGATGGCCCCGCCCAGGCAGCCGGGATGGGCGAACATGAGATCCACCATGCGGGCTAAGGGGCCGCCCCAGTGGTCGCGGATGCCCGGGTCGGTCAGCACTTCGCGCCGGTTATAGGTCTCGATGTGGGCGTACTCGCCGAAGAGGACGGGCCGCTTCTCGGCGTCGCAGGCGGCCGGGCCGGTCTCGCCGGGGTAGTGGTAGACGGCGATGTCGGCGGTGCTGGCGGCGTTGTTGTATCCGCCCCAGCACTGGTCATGGAACGAGGTCGGGCGTGTGGGGTCCGCCGTCTTCACATCATGCAGGACCCGCGCCCAGAGGGGCGTCCAGAGCGACTCGTTGGCCAGCGACCAGAGGATGATGCTTGGATGGCGGCGATTGGCCGCCACGTTCTCCAGGTTGACGCGCTGGAGGTAGGGCAGCAGGGCCGGGTCGCGGTGGTCCATCTTGGCCCAGATGGGGTTGGCGCCGTGCTGCACCCAGCAGAGGGGCGCCTCGCACTCGACCATGAGGCCCAGCTCGTCGCAGGCGTCAAGGAAAGCCTCCGAGGGCGGGTAGTGGCTGGTCCGGATGTAGTTGCAGTTGGCCTGGCGGAAGAGGCGCGCGTCCTCTCGGCAGAGCGCAGGCGTGAGGCTGCGGCCCAGGAGCGGATGGACCTCGTGCCGGTTCACTCCGTGCAGCTTCACCGGGCGGCCGTTCACCAGCAGCCGGTTGCCGCGCACTTGGATCTGCCGGAGGCCCACGCGCTCCGTGAGTTCCTGCACCACGCGGCCGCCCTTAAGAAGGCAGGTCGTGAGCCGATAGAGGCGCGGATGCTCGGGGTCCCACTTGAGCGGCGCACGGAGGCGGAGGCGGACCGTCGCGGCTCCGCTGGTCGCCGTTCGCGTGAAGGCCACCATGGAAGTCGCGGCCACGCGGCCATCGGGGGCCACAAGCCGCAGCCGCGCCTGTAGCCGGCCCGCATATCCGGCGGCGTCAGCCCTCAGGCCGATGATGAGGTCAGCGTCGCGGAAGCGGCGGTCGAAGCGCGTCTCGGTGGTCTGCTCGGCGATGGCGTCCTTGGGTAGCGCGAAGAGCGTCACCGAGCGGCTGATACCACCCAGCGGATGGGCGGCGTACTGCGAGGCGCTGGCCAGGCCGTCGGCGGTCGACTCACTGGTGACCGCCAGCGCCAGGCTGTTGACGCCCGGACGCACCGCGCGGGTCACCTCCAGGTTGAAGGGGACGAAGCCGCCCTCGTGTCCGCCCACCTCATGACCGTTGACGAAGACACGGCATAGGCTCTGGACCGAATCGAAGCGGAGGAAGACGCGCTTGCCGGCCCAGTCACGCGGGAGGTCGAAGCGGCGCGCGTAGCCTGCGGCCTGCCCGGCGGGCACGGTGAAGCCCTGCATGGTCCACTCGCCGGGCACGGCGGCCATGGGCCAGGCGCGTAGCGCGGCGGCTCCGAGCGACCAGAAGCGCACCGGCGGCCGTGGATGGAACCGCCACGGGCCATCCAGCGGCATCACCGGCCGGCGCACGCCCGCCACGCGGCTGGGGCGCGGCCAGAGGCGCACCACCGGCGTGGGCAAGCGCTCCAGACGGCTCGCAAGACCTACCGGAGGTGTCGGGACGGCCGCGTCGGTGGACCAGATCTCCAGCCAGCAGACCACGGCGTTCGGCCCGGCCAGCGCCTGCAGGCGCAGGTCTAGCGTGCCGGACCGGTAAGCCTCCGACGGCACCTGCCACTGGCGGCGGACCACCTGCGCGAAGGGGAGGGCCAGGTTTGCCTCCAGCTCCGCCCGGCCGGCTGTCACCCGCACGCGCCGCTGGGCGCTGTCCGAGAGGAACGCGGCCTCTACACGGTACGAGGCGCCGGGCTTGAGCCCACCGAACGAGAGCTCCACCATGCCGCCGAACAGCACGGTCCGCTCAGGCGCTCCGGCCGGCACCGCGGAGACCGGCGCCTCGGCGGGCGAGTAGGTGTACCGGTCGCCGGTGAGCACATACCGCATGCCCGTTCGCGCCACAGGATCGATCCGCAGTACCCGCCGGTACGCGCCGTCCTGCACCCCAGCAGCGGGCAGGGACGCCAGGCAGAGCGCGGCGGTAAGCCAGAGGCGTGGCCGAAGCAGAGAGGCAGGGGTCATGTGGGTCTCCGTGGTTGGGCCGGTTCATGGTCATCGATGGGTCCCTGGGCCAGCCGCCCGGGTGGTCTTGTGCGCTCCCATAGCGGAGCCTCCCGGGTCCAATCGGCACATCAGGGCGTTGCCGAACCACTATGGTACTCGGTGCGAACCGCTCGGCGTAGATCACACGACCCGCACGCAACAACGGCCCGGCCGTTGGGCCGAGCCGTTGCGGGCTTGCGCTGGTCTACGGTGGCGGGATCAGTCGCCCGCCTTCTGCTTCCGTAGCGCCGAGTCCTGCTGCTTGACATCCTGGGGCAGCTCCTTGGCCTTGCTGCAGCCCGCCAACACCACGGAGGTGCAGAGCAGGGCGGCTGCCACGAGGAGCAGCTTCCTGGATCGCGCCGCTGCGGCCATCAGTTCGTCATCAAGCAGTCGGAGCCGGGAGCGCTGGATGTCGTGCAGGGCGGGAAGTTGCTCTTGTACCACTGCGGGAAGTCGCCGCACGCCATGGCAAAGGTCGGCTTCATGCCGTCGTTGCCGACGCCCGTGGTGTTGGGGCTCACGATGGCAGCCGGGTCGGCGCAGTAGCCGTAGCGCCCGACGTTCGGGTCGGCGGCCATGATCATGCGGCCGCTGAAGCCGCCGGCCATGTAGCCGCCCTGCATCCGAACAGCCTTGGCGTGCCCGTCGGTGAAGGCCATGGGGAAGATGCCGTGGTGCCGAAGGCTATCGGTGGTGCTGCCCTTCCAGGTGTCGCCGGCGAAGCCGATGCCGATCGTCTGGCGGGGCGTGTCATAGGTATCGCCGAACGCGAAGGTCTGGGCCGGGTACTGCAGGGAGGCGATAGAGACGCCGGGGATCCATGAGCTGGAGCCGCGGCCGGTATCGGGCTGCTGGTAGCCCAACAAGCCGCCGCCGCGCCAACCGATCGGACCCCAGTTGTAGCCGTAGCCGGAGTAGCCGCCAGGCAGGCAGACGACGCCGGAGTTCATCGGGTTCACGCAGTTCGAACCCTCGCGGCGATCAGGGCACATGAAGAGGGCCAGGCTCTTGGCGTAGGGCGATACGCACCACCACCAGTCGCGCCCCCAGCCGTAGCAGAGGGTCGTCTCGTCGTAGTCCTGGGCATACATCGCCCACGCGACCGACACCTGCTTGACGTTGCTGACGCAAGTGATGGCGCGGGCCTTCTCGCGGGCCTGAGCGAACACGGGGAAGAGGATCGCCGCCAGGATGGCGATGATGGCGATCACGACGAGCAGCTCAATGAGTGTAAACGCCCGCTTGCGATGGAACTCCATTCTGACTTCTCCTGTGGGAAAATGGATCTCGGCCTATCTGTGACCGTCACGGCCGATGACACAGGGAGTCTGATGCGGGAAGGCTAAGGTGGCGTTAACGTTGCATGAAGGTTGTGTGGTGTCCGCCGGTCCGCCCTTCGCGGCGGGTCGGAGCATCCAAGGAAGCCCCGGCATCAGGGCCCCGGCGTGATGACCATCGCCAGGCTGCCCTGCTTCACGTCGCCGACGAGGCGGACGGCGATGCGCGTGGCCTTACGGCGTGCGGTGAGGTCCTCCTCAACCGGCGCGGCGGAGAAGGCCAATCGCAACCCCTCGGGCGCCTGGATACGGACGATGACCGATTGGCCGCCGTCCGTCACCCGCATCTCGGCGGGGCCGGTCTGCTCCCAGGTTCCGAATGTGAGGAGGGCCGTCTCGTAGCTCGTGGGCTCGGCGAAGTCGAACCGGTCGGTCACGGTGAAGCGCTCGGCCCGGCGCTCGAAGCGGAACGTGCGCTGCAGGATCGCCGGATCGGGCAGGTCATAGGCCGGGCGAATGTCCAGCGACAGCTCATCCGCGTCGTCGGCGAAGCGGCAGCCGAGCAGGCCCGCCTCGGCCGCGCGGCCGCCCTTCTGCATCTTGCCGCCGATGAGTGGTACCGCGTGGCCCCAGGAGTTGAGCGCCATGCTCTCGTACCTCTGCGCGCTGAAGGTGCGTCGGGTGTAGACCTCGGCGCCGATATCGGGCAGGACCGCCGTACCGTTTACCACCACCATGAAGACACCCACGTCGTTGTGGTTGTGGTTTTGCGCGTTGTGGCCGCCCTGCATGGCCACGCCCATGCGGCCTCCGCGCAGGGGGCGGCCCACCAGCACGCCCTCCTCAGGGAACCAGGCGCGGCGGCTGTCGGCGGCAGGCCACTTAACGCCCGTGACGGCTCGGGGCGCGTCATCCGCGAAGAGGGCCATCACCTGGTCGCAGAGGCCCGCGCCCAGGGCCACCCGGCGAGGCAACGTTCCCTTGCCGGCGAAGCGGCGGCTCAGGAGGTCGACCAGTCCGGCCGACGGGCGGGCGCCGACAGGGCAGTCGGCGAAGGGCGGGCAGATGCCGTCCATGATCTCGACGCGCGTGCCGTAGGCGGCGGGCATCACGGCCTTGTCGCGGCTGAGGAGGTCCACGCCGCCGCGCGTTGAGCGCCGCAGGACCTCGGAGAGCGCCACATAGTGCCCGAAGCCGTAGTTCCAGTAGCTCACGCCCTCGTCGCAGTAGCCGTCCGGGGTGAAGCCCTCCAGCGCGTTGTTGGAGTAGCGTTCGGCTACGGCGGCGAACCAGGCGCGGCCGCGTCGGTCGGGCAGGGCGGCGAGGGCGGCGGTGGTCACGCCGTCGAGGCAGACGGAGTTCCAGTTCATCTTGTAGTCGAGCCAGTAACCGGGCTGCTTGCCGGCGACCATGTCGCGGACAGGCCCGAAGATGCGCCGCTCCAGGTCGGCGGCAATGAGGCCTCGGATGTCGGGCGCCAGACGGTCGCCCAGCAGCGCGGCGGCGGTGGCGAGGTCGGCGGCGTACATGGCCGCGCCCAGGTCCACGGTGATGAGCTTGTCGTTGAAGGTCTGCAGGTTGCCGTCGTGGGCGGGCAGCACCCAGGATCGCTCGGCGGAGATGGAGCGGATCGCCTCCTGCAGAGGGCCCAGGAAGCGGCCACGCCCCTCGGCGCACTCGGCCAGGACGTAGGCGGCCACGCGGCTACGCCGATCGAAGAAGGGCCCCTGGGCGCGATCGCGGTTGCCCGTCCGGGAGTAGTCGAGGTACAGCTCGTCGGTCATGGCGGGCAGCGGCGACTTGAGGTACGCCTCGGCGCGAGTGACCGCGGCCTGCACCTCGCGGCGGCGTGCCGTGCGGGACCACGCGCGCCGATCAGAGGCGGGCGGGACCGGCAGGCCGGGCGCCTCGGGCAGCATGGCGGCGATGCGGGCGATGTCGGCCTCGGTAGGCGAGTAGCGCGGGGCCGCGCCGGCCGGTTGGGCGCCGGCCAGCCACGCAAGGGCCAGTACAAGCGTCAGGGCACAGACCAGATTGGGCATCTTGGCGCTCCCGCAGGCGAGTGTGCCGGCTTCGGGGCCGGCCGATCACACCTCAGGTTACCTTCGCAGGGCCCTCCGCGCGCGGCCCTGGGCGCCCCAGCGGGGCTCGGCGAGCTGCCGATCCCAGGCCTCATAGGCCTTCTGCAGCTCCTTGAGCTTGCGAGGGTTGTCTGCCGACAGGTCGCGGTCCTCGTGGATGTCGTCCTTCAGGTGGTAGAGGCGCGTCTCGCCCTGCTGCTCCACCATCTTCCAGTCGCCCATGCGCACGGCGCTCTGCGCTCCGAAGCGCCAGAAGAGGGCCTTGTGCGGTTCGCGCCCTCCCTTGCCGCTGAGGGCGGGCAGCAGGTTCACTCCGTCCAGCGGCTTCTCGGACTTCTTGCGGATGCCCGCCGCCGCCAGCGCCGTGGCGTGGATATCCAGCGAGATGACGGGCTTGTCGTAGACCTTGCCCTCGGGTAGCCGCCCCGGCCAGCGGACCATGAAGGGCACCCGGATGCCACCCTCCAGCACCTGGGCCTTGAACCCGCGCAGGGGTCCGTTGCCGCTACTGGTCTGGGCGGTGGGGCCACCGTTGTCGCTAATGAAGAACAGCAGCGTGTCGCGTTCGAGGCCACGCTCGCGTAGCCGGTCGAGGACGCGGCCCACGGCGTCGTCCATGGCCGCTTGCATGGCCGCGAAGGTCCGGCGCTTGGGGTCCTGGATGGCGGCGAAGCGCTGCTGGTAGCGCGGCGGGGCCTGCAGCGGCGCGTGGACGGCGTTGAAGGGGAGGTAGAGGAAGAAGGGGTGATCCCTGTGCCGATCGACAACCGCTACGGCCTCTCGGGCGAAGGCGTCGGTCAGGTACTGCCGCTCGGTGACGACCTCATCGCCCCGCATGATCTGGGCGCCGGCCAGCCGGGCCGCCACATAGGGGTGCGCGCCGCCGAGGAAGCCGAAGAACTCATCGAAGCCACGCCGCATGGGCCGGCACTCGGGCCGGTAGCCCAGGTGCCACTTGCCAACCATGCACGTGGCGTAACCGGCCTCCTTCAGCCGCTCGGCCAGCGTCTGCTCATCGGCGGCGAGGCCGAATGCGCTGTCCGCTGCCTCGGCGGGGCCGGGGTTGAACTCGTGGCCGAAGCGCTGCTGGTAGCGTCCGGTCATCAGGCCGGCACAGGTGGGGCTGCAGACGGGGCATGAGACGTAGCCGTCGGTGAACCGGACGCCGCCCGCGGCGATGGCGTCGATATTGGGCGTGGGGATGTCCTTGCAGCCCTGGATACCCAGCTCGCCGTAGCCCAGGTCGTCGGCTACGATGAGCACGATATTCGGCTTGCGGCCCGGCTCCGCACAGGCCGTGCTGCCCAGCGCCAGCGACAGCGCCGCTCCTGCGCCTCCGGCAAGCAAATCCCTCCGGGTGAACCCCGGTCCACGTGATGATAGCGGCATGGTCGGCCTCCCCCTGGCCCGCACAACGCGGGCATCCTGCCGGTTCAGACGCAGGAGCCTCGCTCGAAGTTCGGCCGGTACGGCGCCGATGCCGGGCGGTAGGGTGTAACCAATTCCCCGGCCTGTCGGCCGTCGCGAAACCGCGCCTCCGCCTCGTCCGTCCAGTAGAGCGCCGAGCCGGGGCCGTCGATCGGGTCGGACAGGTCGGATGAGGAGGATTCATGTACAGACCGCTGCTTTCCCTGGCGCTCTGCGCCGCGCTGACCGCGCCGCCGACGCCCGGCCGGGCGCAGGGCGTCCAGCCGCCCGCCGGCATGCTGCGCTACCCGGCGATCAGCGCCAGGCAGATCGCCTTCGTCTACGCGAACCAGCTCTGGCTGGCCCCGCGCGAGGGCGGCACGGCGTCGCCGCTGGCCGCTCCGCCGGGGAGCGCCGGGTCTCCGCGCTTCTCGCCCGACGGCAAGACCGTGGCCTTCACGGCCAGCTACGACGGCAACCGCGATATCTACACCTTGCCTATCGAGGGCGGCGTCCCCTTCCGCGTGACGCACCATCCCTCCGGTGAGACGCTCAGCGGCTGGACGCCCGACGGCCGAATCATCTTCTCGGCCGGCGGCTACGAGGGCGCCCAGCGGATGCCCGGCATCTTTACCGTGGCGGCCCGTGGCGGGCTGCCGGCGGCAGAGCCGGTGCCCTACGGAATGCATGGCGCGCTGAGCGCCGACGGGCGTTGGCTGGCCTACATCCCCTACGGCACCGACTTCGCCACCTGGAAGCGGTACCGCGGCGGCATGTCGTCCGATATCTGGCTCTTCGACCTGAAAGAGAAGAAGTCGAAGCGGATGACGGACTGGGACGGCACCGACAGCCTGCCCATGTGGCAGGGCGACACGGTCTACTACCTCTCCGATAGCGGGCCGGAGCACAAGCTCAACATCTGGGCCTACGATACCAAGGCGGGTAAGCGCCGGCAGGTGACCAGGTTCAAGGAAGCCGACGCGCGCTGGCCCTCCATCGGTCCCGGCGCGGCCGGAAAGGGTGAGGTCATCTTCCAACTGGGCGCCGAGCTACGCGTGCTGGACCTGGCCACAGAGCAGACCCGTGCCGTGGCGGTCACGATCCCCGGCGCCAAGCCCACGCTCCGGCCCAGGCCCGTCGACATGGCCCGCAACATCGCCTCCTTCGGGATCTCGTCCACCGGCAAGCGCGCGCTGGTCGAGGCCCGCGGCGATATCTGGTCGGTCCCGGCCAAGGAGGGATCGGCCCGCAACCTGACGCGAACCAGCGGCGTGGCCGAGCGCGAGCCCTCCTGGAGCCCCGACGGCAAGTGGATCGCCTACTTCGGCGACGCCACAGGCGAGTACGAGCTCTACGTGATGGCGGCTGACGGCAAGAGCCCGGCGCGGCAGGTGACGAAGGACGGCTCCTGCTACCGCTGGTCGCCCACCTGGTCGCCGGACTCCAAGAAGGTCAGCTTCACAGACAAGACGGGAGCCCTTATCGTCACCGTGGTGGAGACCGGCGCCACCAAGCTCATCCACAAGGACGCGCAGGCCAACCGCCTGGAGGCCTCATGGTCGCCCGATAGCCGGTACCTGACCTATGCCTCCACGCCGAAGGGGCAAACCTTCGCCCGCATCTACATCGCCGACGCCGACAGCGGTGAGGCCAAGCAGGTGACCAGCGGCGTCTTCCCTGACGGGCAGCCGGTCTTCGACCGAAAGGGCGACTGGCTCTACTTCACCAGCTCCCGTAGCTTCTCGCCGACCTATGAGGACCTGGGTACCACCTGGATCTACAACAACACCGAGGTCCTGCTGGCCGCGCCGCTTCGGGCCGACATGGCCTCGCCCTACCTGCCCCAGAGCGACGAAGAGGGCGGGGCCGACGAGAAGAAGCCTGACGCCGCAGCCAAGCCTGCCGCGCCCGTAGCGCCTGCAGCGCCTGCAGCGCCTGCCGCCATAGCTGATCCTGTCAGCGGGACGTGGGAGGGTAGCGCCACCGGTACGGCCGCACCCGGCGGCGCCGTCTCCTTTACGGCCACCCTCACCCTGGCGGGCAACGCCGTGAGCGGCAGCCTCAGCACGGCCATGGGCAGCGGCTCCGTGAGCGGGACTTTTGACGCCGCCACGGGCGCCGTAAAGCTCACCGTAACGCTGCCGGACGGCACGGCAATCGCCATGGACCTCAAGCTCCAGGGCCAGACGCTCACGGGAACCGGCGCCGGCATGGGCAGCACCTTCGCCATCAATGCCACGCGCAAGGCGGCCGCAGCTCCGACGGCTCCGGCCGCGGGCCCGGCCCCGGTGGCGCAGGCTCCCGCAGCAGCCGCTCCGGCCGTGGCCAAGCCGACGAAGATTGACTTCGACGGCCTCGAGGCCCGCGTCATCCAGCTTGCACCGAGGGCCGGCCGCTTCGGTCGCCTGGCTGTGAACGACCGCAACCAGCTCATCTACGCCCGTCTGGCTACCCAGGGCGCCTCCGACCCGCCGTCCATCAAGCTCTTCGACATCAGCGACGAGAAGCGCGAGGAGAAGAGCGTGGCGGCCGGGGCAGGCTCCTTCGATATCTCGGGCGACGGCAAGAAGATTCTGATCGTGCGTGGCCCGACGGCGACCATCCAGGACGCCTCGCCGGGCGCCACCGGCGAGGCCGTACCGACCGACGGCCTCACCGCATCGGTCGATCCCAGGGCCGAGTGGAAGCAGCTGCTCCGCGACGCCTGGCGGATCGAGAGGGACTTCTTCTACGACCCCAACATGCACGGCATGGACTGGAAGGCCGTCTACGGCCGTTACGCGGCCATGCTGGAGTTCGCCGCCAACCGCGAGGACGTGGGCTTCATCATCGGCGAGATGATCGCCGAGCTGAACGTGGGCCACACCTACTACATGGGCGGCGACGTGTCGGCCGCGCCGGCCATCAGCGTGGGGATGCTCGGCTGTGACTTCGCGCTGGAGAACGGCGCCTACAGGATCAGCCGCATCTACCGCGGAGCAGCATGGGACACCGACACCGCCGGCCCGCTCACACAGCCCGGCTGCAAGGTGAAGGAGGGCGACTACCTCCTGGCCGTCAACGGCGTGGCGGTAGACGCGGCCCAGGACCCGTGGACGCCCTTCGCCGGCCTCGCCGGCAAGACCGTGGTGCTGACCGTCAGCGCTCAGCCGAAGGCCGATAAGGACGCCCGCGACGTGCCCGTCAGGCTGGACGGCTCCGACGGCAACCTGCGCTACCGCTGGTGGATCGAGCAGAACCGGGCCATGGTCGAGAAGAAAAGCGGCGGCCGCGTGGGCTACATCTATGTGCCCAACACCGGCGCCGACGGCCAGACCGACCTGATGCGCCAGTTCGTCGGGCAGACCAGGAAAGAGGCCCTCATCATCGACGAGCGCTGGAACGGCGGCGGGCAGATCCCCCACCGCTTCGTCGAGTTGCTCAACCGGCCCGCGACCAACCATTGGGCGGTGCGCGACGGCGACGACTGGGTCTGGCCACCGGACGGCCATCAGGGACCCAAGTGCATGCTCATCAATGGGCTGGCGGGCTCGGGCGGCGACGCCTTCCCCTGGTACTTCAAGCAGGCTGGGCTGGGCAAGCTCATCGGCCGGCGCACCTGGGGCGGGCTGGTGGGCATCTCCGGCACGCCTCCGCTCATCGACGGGGCCAACGTGACCGCACCCTCGTTCGCCTTCTATGAGAAGGACAGCACATGGGGCATCGAGGGCTACGGTGTGGAGCCCGACATCGAGGTGATGGACGATCCGGCCCTCATGCAGAACGGGGCCGACCCGCAGCTCGACGCGGCCATCAACCAGATGCTCGACGAGCTCAAGAAGCGCCCCTACGTTAAGCCCCAGAGGCCGGCCTACCCCGACCGCCGGGGCATGGAGATACCGGCAAAGGACCGGTAAGCCGCGGACACACCGGGCGGCCGACGGTCTCCCTTTCGGCCAGTAAGGGCCCAGCCCGCCCTTGCCGTCATCCTGACGCGCAGCGGAAGGATGACGGCATGGGCGGTCCGTGCAGTTCCGTGTCGGTCCGTGCCATCTCGCCGACTTGCCGGTCTACCGATGGCACGCAAGCGGCAAGCCGGCGAGATGAGTGGGCGTGGGGGCGGGGTTGTACGGGTCGCAGCCGAGGGGCGACTGGTCAGTCCGGCACGTCATCGGCCGCCGGCCGCTTCATGGGCGGAAGCCGGAACCTGAGCGGGCCGAAGGGCATCACGTCGCCGTCGGCTACCTCTACCTGCCCCTCGACCGTGAGGGTATCGCCCGCCGCCGGCAGCGACCATATGGCCGGATCCGTATCCGGCGCTGCCTGCTTGGGCTCGGGGTCGGGCTGGCTCTCACCATCGACGCTGTACCGGAGCGTAATGGTGCGCCGACCGCGCTTGTCGTTGCGCGGCTGCACGTGGACCTCGATCATCACCGGCTCGCCGGCGCCGTCGGACCGCGTGGTGGCCCTTCCCCTTGCCAGCGGCGCGCCGTCGGGGGCGAATGCCTCGATGGTGGGTGACAGGATCGGCGGCTCGAGGCCGGTCGGCTCGCTGCGGACGGCTCGTTCGGAGCCGACGGCCGCCTTGCCTGGGTGGCCCGCGGCCGCAGGCGCCGGGCCGGGCCTCGACGCGAAGGAGTGGGCCGCGGGGCGACGCCACATGAGCCACCGCGCGCGACCCCAGCGGTAGGCCTCGGGGCCGTACGCCACGGCGGCGGCCACCGGCGCCAGCCAGCAGCAGGCCACGACCAGACGGCGGCCCGCGGCGGCGGCACGAGACAGTCCGGTAGGACGGGCCACCACGTAGGCGCCCTGGTCGAGCCTCTGGCGCACCACGGCCTGCGGCGGCGCGTCGTTGCCGAAACTGTCCCCATACAGGTTGTACAGGTGCATCTGCACGCCGTGCTTGGCGCGCACCTTACCAAGGTCGTGCGGTTGCGGGAACTCGTCACGCCGCTGGGCGAGCCACTCGGCCACAGCCACGGTAACGAGGATGTGCCCGTGGTCGCCGGGCTCCATGGCGCGGCAGGCGTAGTTGATGCCGTCCCCGGACACGTCCGTCAGGCCGTTCAGGTCCTGCTCAGGCACGATCTCGCCGCAGTGGATGCCCATGCGAAGGCGGAGGCCCGGCACTCCCGCCAGCGCCTTGCCGATCTCGATGGCGCACCGGATGGCATCGGCGCCGCCGCCCAGGAAGACCAGCGCCATGCCGTCGCCCCTGGGCAGCTTGATGAGGCGCCCGTCCGCGTCGGCCGCCTGGTACGACGGGCAGGTGCGGACGAGCTCCTGGAGCCTGCGGACACGCTTCGACTGGACATCGGTGGGCAGCAGCGTGTAGCCGACGATATCCATGAAGAGCACGAAAGCCTGCTCACTCCGTGCATTCACCTGCCGGCTCGCGCCGCCCTGCACCTCGGTCATATGGCTCCCGTTCGTCTGGGTGTACGGAGCAGGCTCGCCCACACGGGATCGGTGGCCGGGCAGTCCGTGCGGCGAAGGGCGGGGTCGCCCTTCGTCACGCCGGCCGCTCAGCCCCGTCCCGCGCGAGAACGGAACCTACAGCAACCCGGCCACCAGGTCGCCTACCTCAGTGGTGCTGAGGCCCATGCGGCCCGCCGACATTGACTTGATCTTGCCCGATGCCAACGCGTCATAGACGGCCTTGTCGATCGCCTGAGCGGCCGCTTCCTCGCCCAGGACGCTGAGCATCATGCCGCCGGCGCAGATGGCCGCCAGCGGGTTGATGATATCCATGCCCGTGTACTTGGGTGCGCTGCCGCCGATGGGCTCGAACATGGAGACGCCCTCGGGGTTGATGTTGCCGCCCGCCGCGATGCCCATGCCGCCCTGGATCATGGCGCCCAGGTCCGTGATGATATCGCCGAAGAGGTTCTCGGTGACGATCACATCGTAGAACTCGGGGCTCTTGACCATCCACATCGTGCAGGCGTCCACATGGTTGTAGTCCTGCTTGATGTCCGGGTAGTCGGCGTCGCCGACTTCCTTGTGGGTGCGGACCCAGAGGTCGCCCACGTCGGTCAGGACGTTGCACTTGTGCACCAGCGTCAGCGTGTTCTTGCGGGCGCGCTTGCGGGTGAGGTCGTAGGCGTAGCGCACGCAGCGCTCGACCACGGGCCGCGAGTAGACCATCACCTGCGTGGCGATCTCGTTGGGCGTGCCCACCAGCGTGGCGCCGCCGATGCCCGTGTAGATGCCGCCGGTGTTCTCGCGGACGATGATGAAGTCGATCTGCTCGGGGCCCTTGTCCTTCAGCGGCGTCTCCACGTTAGGGTAGAGCCGCACGGGCCGAAGGTTGATGTACTGGTCCAGGGCGAAGCGGGCCTTGAGGAGGATGCCCTTCTCCAGGATGCCCGGCTTCACGTCGGGGTGGCCGATGGCGCCGAGGTAGATGGCGTCAAAGCCGCGCAACTCCTCGATGGCGCTCTCGGGCAGCGTCTCTCCGGTGCGAAGGTAGCGCTCGCCGCCGAAGTCGAAGGGCGTGTACTGGAGGCCGATGCCGAACCGGGCGGCCGCCGCGTCGAGGACCTTGATGCCCTCGCGCACGACTTCCGGGCCGGTTCCGTCGCCCGGCATCACAGCGATGTTGTAGGTCTTCATGTCTGCTCCTGCATGGCCGATGGGGCCCACATAGTCTACCGGAGAGGAGATGTGCAGCGCTCCCGGCGGACCACCGGTGTGCCTGAGGTATAAAGATGACAGATTCCGGCAGGTTACGCCGTCACCGCTGCCCTCCGGACATCGGCGGCGCGTGCCGCACAGTGTCCGAGCGAGTGGGAGGTTCCGATGCGAGGACCCGAGGTGCAGGATGCGGGTTGGATAGAGGCCGCCGGCAGGGCGGACCGATCCGGTGACGGCGCCGTCGGCAAGGCTACCGATACCCTCGGCGCGGCCTGCCTCCAGTCGCCGGACCCCTCATGCCTCGTCGCCGCGGGCCGGATCGTTACCGCCAATCTGCCCCTCGTCCGGCTGGTGGGCGTGCACAGCCCGGAGTCCCTCCTCGGCAGGCCTCTGACCAGCCTGGTGGTTCCGTCTGAGCGCGAGGCCGTGGCCCGGCACCTCGCGGCGGTGGTCGGGTTGCAGCACCCGGTGGCGCCCGTCACCCACACCCTCCAGCGCGAGAACGGCACGGAGACACCTGTTGACCTGTCCGCCGCCCCGTTTGCCATTGAGGACGGGCCCGGCGCCATCATCGCCATCCGTGACGTCGGCGGCCGCGTTCAGTCGGAGCGCGCGGCGCTA
>CAISJD010000197.1 GCA_903885605.1 uncultured Chthonomonas sp.
CCTGCACCACCAACTGCCTGGCCCCTGTCGCCAAGACCATCAACGACACCTTCGGGATCGTCTGCGGCATGATGACCACCGTCCATGCCTACACGAATGACCAGAAGGTCGCCGACCAGGCCCACAGCGACCTGCGCCGCGCCCGTGCCGCCGCCGAGAGCATCATCCCCACCTCCACCGGGGCCGCGAAGGCCATCGGCGTCGTGGTGCCCGCCCTCAACGGCAAGCTGAACGGCATGGCCCTCCGCGTCCCGACACCCACCGTCTCCCTGGTCGACCTCGTGCTGACCACCGAGAAGCCGGTGACCAAGGAGACCGTGAACGCCGCCCTGCGCGCCTCCGCCGCCGGCTCTATGAAGGGCTACCTGGTGGTTGAGGATGCTCCGCTGGTCTCCACCGACTTCGTCGGCAACCCGGCCTCGTCGATCGTCGACTCCTCCGAGACGATGGTCATGGGCGAGAACATGGTGAAGATCATGGCTTGGTACGACAACGAGTGGGGCTATTCGTCCCGCGTCGCCGACCTGATCGTCTTCATGGTGGAGAAGGGCCTGTAGGTCCGGTTGCGGGTTCGCCCTCCGGGCAGCGCCCGGCGGCCGATGATCGGCCAGGGCTTCAAGCAGGAGCACGGGGGGCACGTTGCTACGTGCCCCCCGTGCTGCATTGTCTACCGCAAGGTTGCACTTTGCAGCTGAAGGTGTAAGGAATAGGTAAGCGAGCGTGAAACTCAACAAGAAGACCATTGAGGACGTGGATGTCCGCGGAAAGCGCGTACTCGTCCGTGTCGACTTCAACGTGCCACAGGATCCCGCCGATCCCAGCGTCATCACCGATGATCGGCGCGTCCGCGAGGCCCTGCCCACCATCCAGCGGCTCATCGCCGAGGGTGGGCGCGTGGTCCTCGTCTCGCACCTGGGCAAGCCCAAGGGAGGCCCGTCGGCCAAGCTGAGCCTCGCGCCCGTGGCCGCGCTGCTCTCAGGCCTTCTCGGCGCCCCCGTCGCCTTCGCGACGGACTGCGTCGGTGAGCCCGCGGAGTCCGTGGTCGCCGCTCTGACTGACGGTTCCGTGGCCCTGCTTGAGAACCTCCGCTTCCACCCCGAGGAGGAGGCCAACGATCCAGCCTTCGCCAGGATGCTGGCGGGCCTGGCCGAGGTCTACGTCAACGACGCCTTCGGCACCGCCCACCGTGCGCACGCCTCCACCGAGGGCGTCACCCACTACCTGCCGGCCTACGCGGGCTTCCTGATGCGCAAGGAGATCGAGTACCTCAGCGGCGCGCTTGAGGACCCCAAGAGGCCCTTCGTCGCGGTGCTGGGCGGAGCCAAGGTTAAGTCCAAGATCCCCGTAATCCAGCAGTTGCTGGGGAAGGTCGACAAGCTCATCGTCGGCGGCGGCATGTCGTACACGTTCGCCAAGGCGGTAGGGTACGAGATCGGCAACTCGCTCCTGGACGAGGCGTCGCTGGAGTACTGCCGCAAGCTCCGCGCCGAGGTGGGCGATAAGCTTCTCCTTCCCACCGATGTCGTCGTTGTGGACGGCAACCCGTTCGAGGTCGATCCCGCCACGCTGAGCGCCAGGATGGTACCGGTGAGCGAGATCCCCGTTGGCTGGGAAGGCGCCGATATCGGCGAGCAGACCCGCGCCAGCTTTGCCGAGGCTATTCGCGGCGCAGGGACGGTGGTTTGGAACGGTCCCATGGGTGTGGCTGAGTTTGAGCGCTTCGCCGCGGGCACCCGTGCGGTGGCCGAGGCGATGGCCGAGTCGAGTGCGGTGACCATCGTAGGCGGTGGCGACTCCGCGGCCGCTGTCCAGCACCTCGGCTACGCCGACAGGATGACGCATATCTCAACGGGAGGAGGCGCCTCCCTCGAGCTGCTCGAAGGCAAGGAGCTGCCCGGCGTGGTGGCGCTTCTCGACAAGTAACGCAAAAGGGTTCGCCCGGAAGGGACGGCCGACGTGAAGCTAGGAGTGATGCTGGCCGGTCGCCGTGCGGAGGACATCTCCAAGCGGCTGGCCCAGGCCCGGGAAGCAGGTTTCTCCCTGTGCCAACTGAACCTCCAGCAAGAGGGCCTGTCGCGCGCCGATCTGGTGGAGATCGCCGATGCCTTGCTGGAGTACGGCATACGTCCCGTCAGCATCGGCTGCTACGTCAACCCGGTGGCGCCGAGCCGTCCTTCCTATCTGGGAGTGACCCGGGCGGACCTTGAGACCGTACTACACGGGCTCGACATCCTCGGGGCCCGCCGCGTCGTACTGCTCAGCGGCAGCCGCGGCGACGCCTTCTACGACCCCGAACCGTGGAACGAGACGGAGGAGGCGCTGGCGGAGCTGTCGGCCTTCATCACGGGCATCGTGAAGGAGACCAGGGCGAGGAACTATGTCCTTGTCCTGGAGCCCTGGTACTGCCATGTGCTGAACTCGGTGGAGCGCATCCTGCAGTTCCATGACGGCCTGCATCCCGATGTGGCGCGGCATGTGCGCTACGTGCTTGATGCCGTGAACCTGCTGAGCCCTGACCGCTATGAAGAGCGCGACGCGGTTGCCGTAGCGGCGTGCCGGGCCCTGGGCGCCGGCGCCGGAGTGGTGCACCTGAAGGACATCGTGATGCCGCCGGACGGCGAGCACGCCATGCCGCCGCCGGGCCTGGGTCGCCTGGACTACGCGGCCTATGTGGCCGCCTTACAGGAGCACGCTGCCGAGGAGGCGCCCGCCATCGTGCGGAACGTGCCCGCCCATGAGATGGCGCAGGTCCGCGACATCCTGCTCCGAATGTCGGATCGATGGCGGCTCGCATAGAGCCTCAACCCAGCAATAACTAAGGAGAACTCATCTGTGAGCCGAAAACTCATCATCGCCGGCAACTGGAAGATGCACAACACCACGGCCCAGGCCCGTGCGCTCATCACCGACCTGGCGCCGCTGGTAGCCGGCGCGGCTTCAGTCGATGTCGTGGTCTGCCCCACCTATACCGCGCTGGCGACGGCGTCCGACGCGCTGCAGGGCACGGGCATCATGCTGGGCGCACAGGATGTCTTCTGGAAGGACAAGGGCGCCTATACCAGCCGGATCTCGCCCTCCATGCTGCTCGACCTCGGCGTGACCTATGTCGTCATCGGCCACTCCGAATGCCGCGGCCGCTTCGGCGTGCCTGAGCCGGACTTTGACGAGGCCGTGCTGGCCCACTTCGGCGATAGCGACGCCACCGTCAACCGCAAGCTCAAGGCAGCCCTGGCGGCCGGCCTCAAGCCCATCGTCTGCGTGGGGGAGACGCTCTCCGAGCGGCGCCAGGGCGAGGCCGACGCCGTGGTGGCGTCCCAGGTCCGCGGCGCCCTCGCGGGCATCGACGCCGACGCCGTCCCCGGCCTGGTGCTGGCCTATGAACCCGTATGGGCGATCGGCACCGGCGAAGTCTGCGGCTCCGACGAGGCCGACCGCATCTGCGGCGTCGCCCGCGCCACCGTGGCTGAACTCTACGGCGCCGAGGCGGCCGAGGCCGTCCGCGTGCAGTACGGCGGCAGCGTCAAGCCGGACAACGCGGCCGAGCTGCTCGGCAAGCCCAACATCGACGGCGCGCTGGTCGGCGGCGCCGCGCTGAAGGCCGGCGACTTCGCTGCCATCGTCAACGCGGGCGCCTAGGGCGCGGAGATCGGGGCGCCCGGACCGCACGTCGGGCGCCCCATCGCAATGAGACCCCTGGTCGGCCTCAGCTCCGACGAACTCGCCTCCCTGGCCAAGGAGCTGGGGCAGCCGGCCTATCGCGGCAAGCAGATAGGCCGATGGCTCTACCACGCCTACGCCGCCACGTTCGACGAGATGTCCGACCTGCCCGCCGGCCTGCGCGCCGCGCTGGTCGCCGGCTTCACCATAGGCACCGGACGGTGCGTCTCTGCCAGCCTCGCCACCGACGGGACGGAGAAGCTGGCGGTGCGGTTCGGCGAGGACGCCGTGGTGGAGTGCGTCCGCCTGCCGTATGAGGACCGCGTCTCGGTCTGCCTCTCGTGCCAGGAAGGATGCGCCATGCGGTGCGCCTTCTGCGCCACGGGCATCTCCGGCTTCCGGCGCAACCTGACCCGAGGCGAGATTCTGCAGCAGTTCCTGCTCCTCCAGGCCCGCGCTCCGGAACGCCGCATCTCGCACGTCGTCTTCATGGGGATGGGGGAGCCGATGCACAACCTGGACGAGGTGCTGGGCGCGGCTCGGATTCTGGTGGGCGAAGTGGGCCTTTCGGCGCGATCGATCACGGTGTCGACGGTAGGTGTGGTTCCCGGCATCCTTCAGTTGGCGGAGGCCGGGCTACCTATCAACCTGGCTGTCTCGCTGCACGCCCCGGACGACGGGGTGCGCGCGGGCCTGATCCCGGCGGCTCGTAAGTGGCCTATGTCCGAGGTGCTTGACGCTTGCCGCCAGTATCGGGCGAAGACGGGCCGCGATCTGACCTATGAGTACCTGCTGATCGCGGGCGTGAATGACGACCCGGACCAGGCGCAGCGGCTGGCGGATACGCTACGCGGAGCGCCCGGCTCGGTGAACCTGATCCCGTACAATCCCGTCCCCGGCGCGCCGGGCTTCCACCGCCCGTCCGGGCAGTCGGTGCAGCGGTTTCGCGCGGTGCTGGAAGCGGCAGGCCGCCACGTCACGCAGCGCCAAGAGCGTGGCGGAACGGTGGATGCAGCATGCGGCCAACTGCGATTGCGTGCGCTCAGCGAGCCTGCCGGTCTGGGCGGCGCACGATGAGGCGATGCGGCGTAGTCGGGTCCCTGCTTGCCGCTGCGCTCCTCGCCGTGGCGGGAGGATGCGGCGGGCGTAAGGCTCCAACCGAGGGGCAGGGCAGCAAGAGGAAGGGCCCGGCGACACTGCCGCAGTTCGTCACGTCGTCGGGCATTGCGGTCCGGTGGCAGGAACAGGGCAAGGGCGGTCGCCTGCAGCCCATTCTTGAGGTGCAGGCCGAGACGGGTGATCTGAACGCGCAGACGCAGTCGGGCCGCCTCCTGAAGACCCGCGGGCGCTTCTACAACGACGGCAAGCCTGCGGCCCGCTTTCAGGCGCCTGAAGTAGATGCCGACCAGGACCGGCACGAGGTTGTGGCCCGCGGAGGCGTTACCCTTGTCAGCATCGAGCCCGCAGGTCTCACCGTGACGGCTAGGAACGTTGTATGGGACACGGTCTCCGGTACCATACTTCTGCGCGGTGACGTTCGGTTTGTGTATGTGGAGCCGGGCGGCACGGTGGTGACGGCCGCCGGAGGCCCGTTCGACAGGATTACCATGAACGCCGAGATGCGCCGGGTGACGATCCCGTAGCCGCGTCACGGAAGCCGGTCTGAGGCGGAAAGGCGAAGGGGTATGGCAATGAGACAGGCCCATGGGCTGCGTTGGGCCGCGGTTGCGGCGGGGTTGCTCCTGCTGGCGGGCGTCGGATTGGCCCAGGAGAAGCGCCAGGCCATTCGGTTCGGCGACATCATGCTGTCCAACTACGCCAAGGCCGAGCTGGAGCTGGGCGTTTCGGCGATGGCCAAGGGCCCGGACACCACCGTGGACGCCACCGACCCTAAGTCGGGCGCCCAGGCGCGTCTGCAGGCCCAGTCCATCACGGCGTTCTTGTTGCCCAAGGTCCGGAACCAGGTGGAGCGCGTGGAGGCCGTGGGCGCCGTCCGCTTCTGGTCCAGCCGCGCCGCCGAAGGCGTCCAGGGCAGGCAGGTCGTCCGCGCTACAGGTTCCAAAGGCGTCTACTACAAGGTCGAGGAGCGCCTGGTGCTGACCGGCCCGCTCACGTTTGAGGCGGAGCAGCCGGCCGCCGGAGGCAAGGGCGCCGAGAAGGTCACCGGTTCGGCCGGGAAGGCCGAGTACGACGAGGCCAAGCGATCGCTGGTGTTGACCGGGCACGTTGAGGCGACGGTGGTCACGCCGGATACTCCCGCCGAGGGCTCCACCTTCTCCGGCGACAGCGTCCGGATCGACATGAGGGCTCGGCCCTACAAGGTCTACATCGATAACCCGTCCATGGACGGCAGCATCAACATCCGGTTCAAGGAGCAGGACAAGAAGCCGTAGGGCTGCTTGCTGAGAGGCCACCTTGGAAATCTGCGCTGAGGAACTCGTCAAGAGCTATCGGGGCCGCCGTGTCGTTAGCGGCATCAGCCTTGGTATGCGTCAGGGCGAGATCGTAGGTCTGCTCGGCCCCAACGGCGCCGGTAAGACCACGACATTCTACATGATCGTCGGGCTCGTGCGCCCCAACAGCGGTCGAGTGCTACTGGACGGCAAGGACATCAGCAGTGCGCCGATGTACAAGCGCGCTCGCATGGGCATCGGCTACCTGGCGCAGGAGCCGTCGGTCTTTCGCGAGCTGTCCGTGGCAGAGAACCTGCGGCTGGTCCTCGAGCACTCGGGCCTGGGGCGAGTCGATCGTGAGGCCAGGATTACTGCGTTGTTGGAGGAGTTGGGTCTTGAGCGGCTGCGCAACGCCGTGGGCAAGACCCTCTCAGGCGGAGAGCGGCGGAGGGTGGAGATCGCCCGTGCGCTGGCCACCAGCCCAGCGTTCATCCTGCTCGACGAGCCCTTCACCGGCGTGGATCCCATCGCCATCCAGGATATCCAACAGATCGTGGTGCAGCTGAAGCAGAAGGGGATCGGCATCCTCATCACCGACCACAACGTGCAGGCGACGCTTCGCATCACAGAGCGCGCCTATATCGTCGCCGACGGCGAGATCAAGGCCGCTGGCCTGTCTGACGAGCTTCCGAACGACCCGGTGGCCCGCCAGTTCTACTTCGGCGAGGGCTACGATGGCTGAGGCGCACCCGTGAAGATCGTCGATCGGCTGATCCTGAAGGAGATGCTGGGCCCCGTCGCCAACAGCTTCTTCATGTTCCTCATGCTCGTCTACACCACCACATGGCTGGTCCGGATGACGGACTGGATGGTGAAGGGCGCCTCCATGTCGCTGGTGGTTCGGTCGGCCGTCTACAGCCTGCCCGCGCTGGCCACCCAGTGCCTGCCCATGGCCCTTTTGCTGGGCACGCTACTCGCCTTCGGGCGCCTCTCGGGCGACAGCGAGAACATCGCGCTCCACGCCGGAGGCGTCAGCTTCTGGCGCGTTGCCAAGCCCGTGGGCGTCCTCGGCATTGTGATCGCCTTGGTCACCTTCACCTGGAACGACACGCTGGTGCCCTGGGCCCAGACCCAGTTCCTGGGCCTGCAGCGCGAGGTGATGGAGAGCCTGGGCTCGACGAACCAGCCCATCAGCTATGCTGTCCCGCGCCGCGAGGGCAAGGGCGTCGACGAGTGGATCAACATCGCCGGCGGGTATGACGCCAAGAGCCGATCGCTGCTGAACGTCACGATCCTCAAGATGAGCGAGGAGCGCGACCGTGTCGGGCGACCCGAGGTGCTCGTCTACGCCGAGAGGGTGCAGGCGCGCCTGGCCGGCGGCCCCATGACCGACGCCGTGTTCATGGATGGCTACGTCCGTTACTTGCGCCCCGATGCCGACGGCAAGATCATTGACGTTAACTTCAAGCAGGCCGAGTCGCGCTCCATGCCGCAGAACGTGGGCTTCGGCGGACGCGACTTCAAGCGCATCATTGAGACCGGCGCTACGGACAAGTGGTCCATGACGTTCGCACGGATGCGCGAGAAGATCAAGCGTGACCATCAGGACGGCAACTTCGACACGGGCGTCGATGAGTTCAACATGTGGGAGAAGATCTGGCTCCCCCTGGCCAGCTGCATCTTCGGCCTTGTGGGCGCACCGCTCGGTGTCAGGCCCCATCGCGGAAACAAGACGCTGGGCTTCGGGTTGGCCATTGTGATCATCTTCCTCTACTGGGTCACGCACAACTGGATGTTCCAGTTGGCGAAGGGCGGCGCCTTCTCGCCCATGCTGGCAGCCTGTACCGCCAACATCGTCGGGGCTATCGCGGCGACGGTCCTGATGGCCCGTACCCGCCAGTAGCCACTTCGTGGCGGCTTGGGGTCGCCACCAGGAAGGTCTGAGTAGAGCGGTATGTGGATCGCGGCTGCACTGACGATCACGGTGCTCGTGGGCGGCGTCATCGCCTATGCCGGGGACCTCATCGGTCGCCGGCTGGGCAAGCGTCGCGTCAGCGTGTTCGGACTGCGCCCGAAGCACACCGCCATCCTCATCACCAGCGTCACCGGCGTCATCATCTCGTGCATCACCACGGTGGTCCTCTTCCTGATGGTCCCGCCCGTTCGCGAGGTGCTGCTGCAGGGCCGCGCCGCGCTGAAGCAGCTCCCGGGGTTGCGCAAGCAGACCACGCAGCTGCGCAGGGAGATCGCCGACGAGCGCTCCCGGCTGACCGTGGCCCTGTCACAGCGGCAGGCGGTTCAGGGCGACCTGGACCGCGCCCGCCGCGACTACAAGCGCATCCTGGCTGAACTCGGCCGCACGCGCGCCCGGCTGGCCAATGCCCAGGCCCTGGTGCGTCGGGCCGAGGCCGCCCGCTCAGCCGCTCTCCTGGCCGCCGACAAGGCGCAGAGGCAGGCGAAGCAAGCCCGGGCGCAGACGAGGCTGGAACAGCAGCAGGCGCAGAAGCTGGCCACGCTTAACGAGGGCCTGCGCGGCGTCAACATGGAGCTTGCGAAGGAGAAGGCCGCCTTGACCGCGTCGGTGGCCGACCTGAACCAGCAGATCGGCGACCTCCAGCAGCACAACACGGAGCTCCAGCGCCGCAACGACGAGGCCGCCCGCCAGAATGCCGACCTTCAGGCCGAGACGACACGCCTCAACACCGTGATCTCCGGCCTCCGGGACCGCCAGACAGCCCTGTCCGCCGCGGTCGCTGAGCTGGAGACCCGCAATGCGGACCTGGAGCGCACGGCCGTGGACATCTTTGGCCGCAACCGGACGCTGTGGGGCCTGTACGAGTCGCTGCGGACCGGCCGCGTTGCGGTGCAGGGCGGCGAGGATCTCGCGCGTACCATCCTGCCCTCCGGGCCTACGCCGCGTGAGGTGCGCGAAGGGATTGACCAGCTGCTGCATGCCGCTCACCTGAGCGCGCTGGCCAAGGGCGCCGGGCCGGGCGCCAAGGCGCGCGCGGTGCAGATCGTGGACAAACGGCTCTTCGTAGGCGGGCCCAACGGCCCGGGCTACACGGTCCAGGTGACCGAGGATGACCGAATCAGTGCGCTGGTCGCCCGGCTCACGCAGTCGGCTGAACCCATGTGCCTGGTGGCGCTGGCGGTGGCAAACAGCGTGACCGGCGAGCCCGCGGCGATTGACCTGCAACCGTTCTCCAACCGGCTGATCTACGTGAAGGGGCAGGCCATCCTCAGTCGCAGCATCAACGGCAACCGGCCTGCTACGGCGGTCTTCAGCGATCTCGTCGGGTTCGTGAAGTCGGTTGGGCAGAGCGCGTTGGGCCGTGGGCTCATCCCGCGTTTCGATCCCTCTACCGGCGAGCCCCAGGTGGGCGCCATGGGGGCGGCGGACCTTGTCAGCCTCACTGAGCGTGTGCGACGATCGGGGAAGTCGGTTACGGTCACGGCCGCCGCCGGCTCCGATACCCGTGCGGCCGAGCCGCTCCAGCTCACCTTCCGGGTCGATCTGCGACCATGACCGGCGCCGGCGCGTCGCCGGCCGGCATCGTAGTGGCCATAGATCCCGGCACAGGCAAGTGCGGATTGGCCGCGGCGCGGAGCGACGGCGTCGTGTTGCGGCAAGCGGTGGTCCCCGTAGGTGACGCAGCCGACTTGGCGACGCGGTGGGCCACGGAGTTCGGCGCGGTCGCCATCGTGCTCGGAGACGGCACCGGTAGCCGTGCCGTGCAGCAGGCCTTGCTGCACTTGTCCGCCGCGGCAGCCGTGCCGCTGGAGGCAGTGGACGAGCGTGGCTCATCGGAGGAGGCGCGTCGGCTCTATCTGCGCGCCCATCCGCCGAAGGGCTGGGCACGGCTGGTGCCGCCCTTCCTCCGGTTTCCCGCCGAAGACTATGACGACCACTGCGCCGTGGTCCTGGCGCGCCGCTGGTTCGCCCTCAACCTCGGCGGCGATGTGGCGCCGGACCGCGAGAACCCATAGCAAGGAGCCTCCTGGAATGCCCTCACCGTCGGCCGTCCACCTCGTCTGCAACGCCCATCTCGATCCCGTCTGGCTCTGGGAGTGGGAGGAGGGGGCGGCTGCGGCCGTCTCCACGTTCCGCACCGCGGCCGACCTCTGCGAGGAGTTCGAGGGCTTCGTCTTCTGCCACAACGAGGTGATACTCTACGAGTGGGTGGAGGAGTATGAGCCGCAGCTTTTCGCGCGCATCCAGCGGCTCGTGGCCGCCGGCAAGTGGCACGTGATGGGCGGCTGGTACCTGCAGCCCGACTGCAACATGCCCAGCGGAGAGGCCCTGGTGCGGCAGGCCTCGGTGGGGCGACGCTACTTCTCCGAGAAGCTGGGCGCGTACCCCACGGTGGCGATCAACCTGGATCCCTTCGGCCACAGCCAGGGCCTGGTGCAGATCATGGCCCGTTGCGGCTACACCGGCTACCTATTCTGCCGCCCGGGCGTCGGCGACCTCCCGCTGCCCTCCGAGCTCTTCACCTGGGTGGGGTATGACGGCTCCACCGTGGCAGCGCGCCGCGTCCCATCGTACAACTCGCCGCTGGGCCACGCGCGAGAGAAGGTCGAGGGTTGGGTCGACGCCTGCTCGGAGCCCGTTACCGTGGTGCTCTGGGGCGTCGGCGACCATGGCGGCGGCCCGTCCCGGAACGACCTGCGCCGGCTGGCGGAACTGATCTCCGCCAACCCGGCCGTCCGCCACTCCACACCCGAGGCCTACTTTGCCGAAGCCTGCGCCGGCATCGACCTTCCACGTGTGGACCGCGACCTGAACCGCTGGGCCGTGGGCTGCTACACGTCCCAGGTGCGGATCAAGCAGGGCTACCGCCGCCTTGAGAACTCCCTCTTTGCGACCGAGAAGATGGCGTCTGCCGCGTCCGCCGCCGGGCTAATGGCCTACCCGCAGGCCGAGCTGGCCGAGGCCGAGCGTGTGATGCTCACGAGCCAGTTCCACGATATCCTCCCCGGCTCGTCGATCCAGCCGGTAGAGGAGGCCGCCCTGCGCGGCATGAGCCACGGCATGGAGCTACTGAGCCGTGTCCGTGGGCGGTCCTTCTTCGCGCTCTCCGCCGGCCAGGCCCCTGCCGCCGAGGGCGACATCCCGGTGCTTGTCTACAACCCCCACCCGTGGCCGGTGCGAACGGTCGTCTCCTGCGAGTTCCAGCTGCACGACCAGAACTGGACCGAGACTTTCACTGACGTGCGCGTCGTCGGCGCCTCCGGGCCTGTCCCGGCGCAGGTCGAGAAGGAGGAGAGTAACCTGCCCCTCGACTGGCGCAAGCGCGTGGTCTTCGACGCGGAGTTGGCTCCCTCCAGCATGAACCGGTTCGACTGCAAGCTCGAGGTGTTGCCCGCCCGTCCGCCGCGCCCGGGCGCCGATGCCGACGGTGACATTGTGATCCAGAACAGCGACCTGTCGGTTCGCATCGGCCGCAGGTCGGGCCTCATCGAGGAGTGGATCTCTCCCGCCGGCCCGGTCCTCGCCGCGCCGGGACCCGTGCCGCTGGTGCTGGAAGATGATGAGGACCCCTGGGGGATGCGCCTGCAGCGGTTCGATGGCCGATCCGAGCCCTTCCGCCTGATGACCCCCGCCGAGGCCGCTCGGTTCTGTGCGGTCCGCGCGACCGATCTCGATCCGGTGCGCGTGATCGAGCATGGCGACGCCCGGACCGTGGTCGAGGCGCTCTTCACATGGGGTAGCTCCAGCCTGGCGCTCCGGTATGCCGTGCCCCGGAACGGCGCGGACATCGAGGTCGAGGCCCGCGTCTTCTGGTTCGAGAAACAGAAGATGCTCAAACTCGCCTTGCCGGTCGCCTGCGGCGATCAGGCCCGCATGATCGGGCAGACCGTGTTCGGCCGTGATGCTCTCTCCGTCGATGGGGCGGAGGCGGTCTACCAGAAGTGGATCGCTACCGTCTGTCCAGCGACGGGCCTGGCGCTCACGGCGATCAACGACGGCAGTTACGCGGCCGACTTCCGAGACGGCGCCCTGCGGCTTACGCTGCTCCGTTCGCCGGGCTATTCCGCGCATCCGATCGGCGACCGCGACATCCTGCCCCAGGACCGCCACATGCCGCATGTCGATCAGGGCGAGCGCGTTTTCCGGTACTGGCTCAGCTCCGGTCCGGCCGAGAGCCGCCTGCGCGACCTGGAGCGCGAGGCCGCCATACGCAACGAGCCGCCCATGGCCGTTTCGTTCTTCCCTTCCGGTCAGGGCGAGGCGCCTGGTCCGTTCGTCACGCTCAGCGAACCCACGGTGCAGTTGGCATCGGTGCGCCGGAGCCACGACGGCTCTGGATGGACGTTGCGGCTGGTGGAGACGACGGGTGCGCCCACAGGCGTGACGGTGCGCCTGCCTGGCCTCGGCATCGAGGCTGAGGTGAGGCTGGGAGCCTACGAGGTGCAGACGGTCAAGACGGCGGGCGACGGGCTCGCCGTAGGTTCGATGCTGGAGTAGCCGCAAGGAGGCAACCATGCGAAACAGGCAACTCGTGGCCGTGGGCGTCGTCGCGCTCATGCTGGCCGGCGGCGCCGTGGTGGCGTCTCGTACCAGGAGCGGCCGGATGCGGCATCCCTACACCGGCCGGAGCGTGGACGTGCCGGGGCCTATCGGTTCCGCCACTCGGCTGCACAGCGGGTGGCAGGTTCGGCCCGTGGGGCGCCAGACGCCTATCCCCGATATGCCTCTCGGCGGCGCGGTGAGCCCGGATGGGCGCCTGCTGGCCCTGCCGAGCTGCGGGTTCAACGCGAACGGCCTGAACCTGGTGGACCTCAAGACCGGTGCGGTCGTCGCCACCGTGCCCCTTACCCGTGCCTGGCGCGGCGTGGCCTGGGCGCACGACGGCCGTTCTGTGTACGTCTCTGGCGGTGTCTCCAACCCGACGGGCGACATCCTCAAGGTGGTCCTGGGCGATGACGGCAAGTGGAAGCGGTCGGCGGCCATCAAGCTCACCAGCCGCACGCCCTCGGGCATCTGCCTCTCCACGCTCGCCCTTGCGCCGGACGGCAGGCGCCTGATCGGCCTGAATGTGCTGGACGGCGCCTCCTTCGTGATCAACACGTCCGACGGTACGGTGCAGCCCGCCGGTCGCATCGCCAGGAACCCCTCCGCAGGCGTCCTTGCGCCGGACGGCAAGACGCTCTACGTCACGGACTGGGCCGCAGGCGCGTTGCTGGTGGTAGATGTCTCGACCGTGCCGTTCAGCGTGAGCCGCACGGTCGCTACGGGCCTTCGGCCCACAGACCTCGTCGTGGCTCCGGACGGCCGCGTCTACGTTGCCTGTGCCGGCGATGATCTGGTGGCAGTGCACAGCGGCGCGGACCTTGCCGTGGCCGAGCGTGTGAACACCACCTTATCGCTTCGCCACGTTACGGGTAGCACGCCCACTGCCCTGGCGTTGTCGCCCGACGGCGACACGCTGGCCGCCGCCAACTCTGACAACAACAACGTCTGCATCATCGATGTCCGAACGCCGGGCTCCAGCCGAGTGGCCGGCTTCGTGCCCACGGCGTGGTACCCCTCGGCGGTCTGCTACGCGCCGTCGGGCAAGCTGGCCATCGCCTCCGGTAAGGGGCTGGGAAGCCGACCCAACCCGGCCAAGGCGCCCATCAACCCCACGACGCCCGCCGGGTTCGAGTACATCCCGAGGCAGCTCCAGGGCCTCGTAACGCTCGTGGAAGCACCGAACGGTACCAGGTTGCGTGGCTGGACCGCCACGGCCCGTCGCTGCGTGCCATTCCGCGACAGGCAGGTGGCATCGGCCGATGGTCGGGGCTGCGTGGCGGTGCCGGCGAAGGTCGGTGCGCCGTCGCCCATCAAGCATGTGATCTACATCATCAAGGAGAACCGCACCTACGACCAGGTCTTCGGCGACATGCCGAAGGGCAACGGCGACCCTTCGCTCTGCCTCTTCGGCGCTGACGTCACGCCGAACCAGCACTCCCTGGCCGAGGAGTACGTGCTGCTTGACAACACCTACTGCAGCGGCGAGGTGTCGCAGGACGGGCATCCATGGAGCACTCAGGCCATTGCCACCGAGTTCACGCAGCGGGCCTGGACCATCGGCTACTCCGGCAAGGGGCAGCTTGCGGGTGACGGCGCACTGGCGGATTCGCGGGGCGGCTACCTCTGGGAGGCGTGCAAGCGCAAGGGCCTGAGCTTCCGCTCCTATGGCGAGTATGTCGGCCACCCGACCCTCGATGGGCACATCAGCGAGGCGTACATCGGCAAGGCCGGTCCGGGCAGCGCGCCTCCGGGCCGCGACCCCGACCGCGCGGACGTCTTTATTCGTGAGTTCCGCGAGTTCGAGGCCAAGGGCGCGGTGCCCAGCCTGATGGTGCTCTCCCTGGGCGAGAACCACACCAACGGCACCAGGGCCGGCTCCTTCACGCCCAAGGCCATGGTAGCCTCAAACGACCAGGCTGTCGGCCGGATCGTCGATGCCGTGTCGCACAGCTCCGTCTGGGGCCGGACAGCCATCTTCATCATCGAGGATGACGCGCAGAACGGTCCCGACCACGTCGATGCCCATCGCACGGCGGCCCTGGTGATCAGCCCCTGGGTGAAGCGGCGCTCGGTGGACAGCACGATGTACAGCACGGTCTCCATGCTGCGGACGATGGAGCTGATCCTCGGGCTGGCGCCGCTGACCCAGCATGACGCCTCGGCCGCGCCGATGTACGCCTGCTTCGCCGACAAGCCGGACCTGGCGCCATTCACCTGCCTGCCCCCGCTCACAGACCTGAATGCCCGCAACGGCGCCCAGGCCTACGGGGCTCAGCGGTCGGCTGCCATGGACTGGAGCGAGTACGACCGCATCGACGAGGATGCGCTGAACCGGATCCTCTGGCACAGCATCAAGGGGAAGGGGACGCCGTACCCGGGTTCGACGCGCCGATCGCTGGCGGCGGAGTGAGGGGGAGGGGAATGGGCCCGGTAGGATTCGAACCTACGATCAATCAGTTATGAGCCGACTGCCTTAACCGCTAGGCTACGGGCCCCTGCGATGGACATTCTACCTAGAGAGCGCAATGAGCGTCAATGAAGGGCTGCCCGGCGCCGGAGGGCCGCGGCAGGGCTGGAACTCGGGCAAGTACCTCTGGATCACGCTGGCGGTGATCGCCGCGTACCTGCCTCTGGCCCTGGCTGACGCGGCGGCGGCGGGACGCCTTCGGTGGGGCGCCGGAGTTGTCTATGTACTCCTCGGTGCGGCCGTGGTCAGCGCGGGCCTCCGCACCTTGTCGGCCTTCCGCTCGGGCGGACACAACAGCCGACGGCGCGGATGGGCGTTCGATGTCGTCGATGCGTGCCTCATTTCGGTGGGCGTCGCTGCCACCGGTGGCGTGCAGAGCGAGATATGGCTCTTCTACTTCGTGGTTGTGGCGTCGGAGGCGCTCTTCGAGAGCCGTGCCGGGGTGGCCTTGCTGGTCGGCATGGCGGCGGCAGGCTACTCGGTGGCAGCGCTCGTGCCGTGGCGGGGCCCGGCCGACGTGGGAGTGGTAGTAGTGCGCTTGGCCGTTATCGCCCTGGTCGCGCACTTCGCCCGGCAGATCTCGGTGCTGCGCGAGCGGCAGGACCGCGAAACGGCCGACCTGCGCGAGCAGATGGCGTCGGCCGAGGAGCGTGCGCACATCGCCCGGGAGCTGCATGATGGCCTGGGCCACGCCCTCACGGCCTGCATCCTGCGCCTGCAACTCGCGGCCCGGCTGGTGGAGCCGTGTCCCGGCGAGGCGCGGGCGATGGTGGAGGAGGAGACTGCGGGGCTTCGCGCGGCGTGGAGCGAGTGCCGCGACCTGGCGTTCCACCTGCGCCCGCTCGACGTCGGCGCGGCAGGCTTCGTTGAGGCCTTACGCGGCTATCTCGGCCGCTTCGCCGACCGAACCGGCGTGGTGGTGACGCTCGATGCCGCGCCGGAGACGCCGGAGCCGCCCGCAGCCGTGCGTCACGCCTTCGAGCGCGTGCTGCAGGAGGCGCTGACCAATGCCGTTCGCCATGGGAAGCCGCAGGCGGTCGCGGTCAGCCTTGGTAGCGACGGCGGACGGCTCCGGCTGTCGGTCAAGGACGATGGCGCCGGCTTCGACGCCTCGACCGCCGCCACGGGTGTGGGCCTCGCCTCCATGCGTGAGCGGATGGCGCGGCTCGGCGGGACGTTGGAGGTCACATCCGCGCCCGGTATGGGAGCCGATGTCGTTGCCGTCGCGCTGGTGGAACGGTGACTGGAGGAACGCATGGAACAGGAGCGCCCGATCCGCATCGTCATCGCTGAGGACCAGCGCCTCACGCGAGAGACGCTGGCCCGACTGCTCCAAATGGAGCCCGGCTTCGAGGTGGTCGGCGTTGCGCAGGACGGCGTGGAGGCGCTGAACCTGGTGCGCCGGTCGCGGCCCGACGTGCTGCTGACCGACATCGAAATGCCCTGCATGAACGGCATCGACCTGACGCGTACGGTGAAGCAGGAGATGGGCGGCGTGGGCGTGGTGGTCTTGACGATCTACCACGACGACGTCCGCGTGTTCCAGGCGATCCGCGCCGGTGCGCAGGGCTACGTGCTCAAGGATTGCCCGATGGAGGACACGCTGGATGCGATCCGCGCCGTGGCGCGCGGCGAGGGGTTGCTGCACCCCTCCGTGGCCGCCCGCGTCCTCACGGAGTTCGCGCGCCTCGCCGGTCGTGGAGCTACCGACCACGCTGCGTTCTCGGATCTCTCCACCCGCGAGGTAGAGGTCCTGCGTGAGCTGGCCACAGGCAAGCGCAACCGGCAGATCGCCGACGCGCTGTTCATCAGCGAGAAGACCGTCAAGAACCACATCAGCAGTATCCTCTTCAAGCTGCACGTCAACGACCGCACCGAAGCCGCGCTCCTCGCCGCCCGGCAGGGGCTCGTGTAGGCGGTTGCCGGTGGGTTCGACCCAGTATACTAAGGGTGCCGGCGGCCGCATGATCGGGCGCCGCGCTCTGCTCTGGAGGGTGTGTGGTGTCGATCGGCTCCTTGTTCGTGG
This sequence comes from uncultured Chthonomonas sp., assembly GCA_903885605.1. GTDB lineage: Bacteria > Armatimonadota > Chthonomonadetes > Chthonomonadales > CAJBBX01 > CAJBBX01. The sequence goes on from CAISJD010000197.1 coordinate 17,064, forward strand.
TCTCCGGCCCCAGCGGGGTGGGCAAGGACACCGTTCTGCAGCGCGTCCTTGCGCGCCTCGGCCGGGGCGCCCTCATGCGCGTGACGACGGCCACCACGCGCCCCATGCGCCCCGGCGACACCGACGGCGTCTCGTACCACTTCCTGAGCCGCGATGAGTTCGAACGGCGTGTTGCGGCGGGATGGTTCCTTGAGTGGGCCTCTTTCGGCGGCGAGCTCTACGGCACGCCTGCCGGAGCTGTGGCCGAGACCCGGGCGGCGGGCAGGCATGTGCTGATCCAGATCGATGTCCAGGGCGCCGATCAGGTGCGGGCGCTGGCGTCTGACGCCGTGCTGATCTTCATCGCGCCGCCCACCATGGCCGCCATGCGCGAGCGGCTCCTGGCCCCCGGAGCCGATGCCCGGAACGACCTGGAGCAACGCCTGCGGCGGGGCGCCGAGGAGGTGGCCGGCGCCGGGAGGTTCGACTTCGTGGTCATCAACGACGTGCTCGAGGAAGCGGCCGACGAACTGGAGGCCCTCCTCATCGTGCATGGCGCCGCGCCGGTCGGCCCTACGCCGGATCAGGTCGAGCTCGCCGAGCGTTGTGCGGTCAGCCGTCGGCGCAGTCACCTCGATTTCCTGTTGGAGGGCATCTGACCCATGCCGATCGTGGTGGGTGTGGCCTTTCGCCGGTGTACGCGGGCCTACTGGTTCGATCCCGGCCCGCTGGAGCCTGCCGAAGGCGCCGACGTGGTCGTGGAGACCGCCAAGGGCCTCGACATCGGCCATGTGCGGATCGCTCCGACGGAGGTGGCCGAGGCCGATCTCCAGGCTCCGCTGAAGCGCGTGGTGCGGCTCGCCACGAAGCGCGACCTCGATTCTGTGGCGCGCAACCGCGACCGAGCCGCCCGTGCGCTTCAGGTCTGCGGGGCGCGCATCCGCCACCATCGCCTTCCCATGAAGCCCCTGACGGCCGACTTCGCGTTCGACAGCTCGCAAGTCACGGTCTACTTCTCCGCCGACACGCGCGTCGATTTCCGTGACCTGGTCAAGGATGTGGCGGGTCAGCTCCGGTGCCGCGTACAGCTCCTCCAGGTGGGCGCACGGGACCAGGCCAAGATGCTGGGCGGGGTGGGCACCTGTGGGCGCGAGCTCTGCTGCTCTTCGTTCATGACGGATTTCATGCCCGTCTCCATGCGCATGGCGAAGGACCAGAGCCTCTTCCTGAACCCGGCCAAGTTCTCCGGCGCCTGCGGCAAGCTCATGTGTTGCCTGCGCTACGAGCATGAGGTCTACGTGGCCGCCAAGCGCATCCTGCCGCCCCTGGGCGCTTCCATCGAGACGCCGGTGGGTAAGGGGCGCGTTGTGGGGCTGCAGATGCTTCGCGAGCAGATCACAGTGCAGCTTGATGATGCCGAGGCTGCCGTGGTGGTGGCGCCGCAGGACTGCACGTGGCAGGCTCGCCACGCAGCGAACCACCCCATCGACGATGACCTTGAGGGTAGCGACCTCGAGGATTAGCCGCCCGGCGCCGTAAGGTCCTGCAGCAGGAGCGCGGCGCCCCGCTTGTCCGGGAAGCGGCCTCGGACGCCGGCGTCCATGTCGCCCATGGCGAACGCCGGTACCGCGGAGCCCACGCACGAGGGGCAGCCGTCACGGCAGGCGCACGCGGCCACGATGTCCCGAGCCGCCGCCAGGATGCGGTCCACGCTGTCCAGGCATCGCCGGGCGAAGCCCATCCCGCCCGGGAACCGGTCGAAGAGGAACACCGCCTCGCGGCCCAGACAGGCCACGTCCACGGTCGCCCCGATGTCGCTCACGTCGCACATGGCGAACATGGGCGCCACTTCGACCAGCAAGTTGGCAACGCCGAGCAGCGCGTCGGCGGCGGGGATACCCTCGGCTGCGATGCGCTTCAGCATGGCAGGCGACGGCGCGATCCACATCGCCACCGTGGGCAGCGTCACCGGCGGAAGGTCGAGCGGCTCGAAGCCCAGGCTGTCGCGGCTGGTGAACTTGATCTTCTTGAACATGGGGAGCGTGGTCGTCACGGTCACGTCGCCCAATCCCGTCTGAACCTCTCCGCGCTCGGCCCGCTCCACGGCCTCGTCCAGCCGAAGCTGCGCCACCTGGACGGCCTGCGTGTAGTAGTCGAGGTCGCGGCGCTCCACGTGGGCGATCTTCTGGTCCATGTCCAGCCGCGTGACGAAGTAGGTGTCGGCCTCGTGCAGGTAGACCGCGTTGGTGTGCAGCTGCTGCATGGCGCCCGACTCGTCCATGGTGCCGATGACCCGGCTCCGGTCGCTGTCGTCCTGGATGGTGTAGACCGGGCCGGAGATGTTGCGCAGGCTCACCTCCGCGGCCGGATAGCTGCTCTGGGCCCAGTAGAGCCTGCCCTGGCGGCGCACCACCTGCTGCTCCTCCTCCAGCACCTCGCCCAGCGCTGCGCCGTAGCCTCCGAATCGCTTGAGGTCCTCGTCCGTGAGCGGCAGCTCTGACGCGGCGCATCGCACGTGGCCGATCACGATGTGCGGGTTGTCCGCGTCAATGGTGGCCTGCTCGGGGCACTGGCCGAAGAGGTACTCCGCGTGGGAGGCGATGTACTGGTCCATGGGCGAGTTCTGTGCCACGAGGAAGACCAGCGCATCGGAGCGGCCACGCCCGGCGCGTCCCGCCTGCTGCCACATGCTGGCCACGCTACCGGGGTAGCCGACGAGGATGCAGGCATCGAGCGAGCCGATGTCGATGCCGAGTTCCAGGGCGTTCGTCGATGTGACCGCCAGGAGGTCGCGGTCCAGGAGCCTCCGCTCGATCTCGCGCCGGTCCTCGGCCAGGTACCCTCCCCGGTAGGCGTGGATGCGCTCGGTCAGCCGCTTCCCATCGCGCCGCAGCGCCTCGCGGGTCTCGCGGTAGAGCATCTCGGCGGTCAACCGCGTGCGCGAGAAGGCGATCGTCTGGACGCCGCTCCGCATGAGGGTGGCGAGGAGCTTGACAGCCTCGTGGACGCAGCTTCGGCGTTCGCCACCCGCCCGCCACCCCGGTTCGCCTTCGGGGCGGACGATCAGGGGCGGGTTCCATATGACGAACCGCTTGGGACCGGCAGGTGAGCCGTCATGGGTGATCAGCTTCACGGGGCGGCCCAGGATGCGCTCGGCATGCTCCTGCGGGTTGCCGATGGTGGCCGACGAGCAGATGTAGGTCGGCTCGGAGCCGTAGTGGCGGCAGATGCGGTCCAGGCGCCGGAGTACGTTGGCCAGGTGCGACCCGAAGACGCCCCGGTAGGCGTGCAGTTCGTCGATGACGACATACTTCAGGTGGCTCAGGAAGCGGTTCCAGCGCGGATGGTTGGGCAGGATGCCCGCGTGGAGCATATCGGGGTTGGTGAGGGCCGCGTGGGCCGCGTCACGGACTTTGCGCCTCTGGTTCTGCGGCGTGTCCCCGTCATACGTTCCCGCGATGAGCCCGATGCCCTCCTTGCCGCCGTAGCGCTGCAGGACGCGGAACTGGTCCTGCGCCAGTGCCTTGGTGGGGTAGAGGAGCAGCGCCGTGGCCAGCGGGTCCGCCACCACGGCCTCGACGATGGGGATGGCGTAGCAGAGCGTCTTGCCGCTGGCCGTCCCGGTGACCACCACGACGCTCTGCCCCTGCCGCGCGGCGGCGATGGCCTCCATCTGGTGCGAGTAGAGCCGCTCGACGCCGTCACGCTCCAGTATCTGCCGGATCGGCTCCGAGAGGCCAAGATCCGCCTCGCCGAATGCCGCGATCCTCGGTTCCATGTTGCGGACGCAGACGGCCTGTCCCTCGTAGTAGGGCAGTGTCTGGATCCTGGCGGCGATCTCCGCGAGGTTCATGGTGCGGTCTCCTTGGTCTCTTGCGCGGGCGCATCGGGCTTGCGGCGGGCGCGGAGGCGGGCGAGTGAGGCCAGGCCGTCGCCGGCGATCAGCGCCGGCCGGGCAGGCGTCGGATCAGGTGTCTGGGGCGGCGTCTCCACGCGCTCGGTGGGCGTCTCCAGCCGCGTGCCGGGCAGCTCCGCATGCGGCTCGGCGGCGCCGCTCCGGCGCAGTCGGCGCACCAGTTCGCGATCGAAGCCCGTGCGTGTGCGTGCGCGTGCGGAGGCGTCCGGGCTGGTGAGCGCGCCCGGGCTTGGCGGCTCCGGGCGCTCCAGTTGGTCGCCGAACTCCACCGCGTGGGGGAGCTTGGGCTCCCGCTGGCGCTCCAACCGGCGTTTGATCTCTCGTTCTAGCGAGAGGCGCACGGACTCGCGGTTCTCGGTCATGCGCTCAGTGTCGATCTGGGGCGCCGCCACGTGGTCTGCCAACAGGCCCTTTAGGATCGCCAGCGATGCGCGCTTGTCGGGGACGGATCCCTCGCCCCGCTCAACGTTCCAGGTGGTGAAGCGCCGCAGCGGCTTGCCCACGCAGAGCGGGCATCCAGCGCGGCAATTGCACTTGCGGACGGCCTCATAGACGGCGGGCAGCACCTCGTGGATGCGCTCGTAGGCCGCCTGGCTGTATCCGAGGCCGCGCGGCAGCCGTTCGTAGATGAAGACCGCCTGCCACGGCGAGTTGGAGCAGCCCACCGTATGCGACAGGTCGGCCGTGTCGCACCTCACGAAGAGGGGTAGGAGCATGCGCGTCGCGTACCCGATGCCGCGAAGGCCGTGCATCACGTCGAGGCCCGAGCGCCGCACCTCGGCCAGCAGCGGCTCGGGAGCGACGAACCAGACAGCCATGGTCTCGAGCCACATCGTCGGCGTGAAGACCGCGTGGGTGGAGACGGCGTCCAGCGACCGGAAGGGGATGCGCGAGTAGTGCGTCGTGTCGAAGTGCGCCGTCACCTCGCCCCAGACGCACTCGCCGGAGCCCATGGCCTTGCGGCGCAGCACGTGGTCGATATGGTTCACATCGGTGCCGCCGGACGGCTGCGTGTAGTAATCCACCTCCTCGCGGTGGACCGTGCAGGTCTTGCGGCCGAGGTCGAGATGGTCCACCAGGTAGGTGTCGCCGTGCTGCATGTAGACGGCGCCCTCATGGATCAGCGGCTGGGCGTCGTACTCGTTGAGGTGGCCGATCACCTGCCCGGTATCACGGTCCTGGATCGGCACGTCGGCGCCGTCCATGCTGCGCAGGCCGAACTCGTGCTGGGGCGTCTCGGAAGTGGCGTGGTACCAGGTCTGACCGATGCGGCGCACCTTGCCCTGCGCCTCAAGGACCTCCATGGCCGTCACGGCGTGGGGGCCGAAGAGGCCCATCTCGCCCTGCTCCACGGGCATCTCATGTGCGGCGCAACGGAGGTGGCCCATGACCACGAACGGGTTGTGCGGATCCACGCCGGCCGTCTCCAAGGGGCGTCCAAAGAGGTACTCGGGGTGGCGCATGATGTACTGGTTGGCCGGGGTCTCGAGGCCGACCAGTACGCAGAGCCCCTCGCCGTCGGATCGTCCGGCTCGGCCCGCCTGCTGCAGGAAGGCCGTCAGCGTGCCGGGGTAGCCTACCAGCACCGACGCTGCCGGCGAGCCGGTTCGGATGCCCTCCTCCAACGCCGGCGTAGAGCTGATCCCGGCGATTGAGCCATCGAGCAGGCGCTGCTCTATGGCCCGCCGCTCCGGCAGCAGGTACCCGGCGCGGTAGGCCTCCACAGACCTCGATCCGCGCGATGCCGCATCGCCCAGTTCCTCGTTGCAGTAGCGCGCGATGAGCTCCGCCGATATCTTGGCCTTGGAGAAGGTGATCGTCGGCGCACCCGCCGTGATCAGGCGAGCCATGATGGCGGCGGCCTCGATCAGGGCGCCTCGCCTGGCCTTGCGCCGCGTGGAGCGGATGATGGGAGGGTTCCACAGTACAAAGGTGCGCGGCCCGGAAGGGGCGCCGCTCTGGTCGATCAGCTGGGCTGGACGGCCCGTGAGCTCCTCCATGAGTTCCGCCGGGTTGGCCACCGGCCCGCAGGCGCCATGCACCGAGGGACGCGCCCCGTAGCGCCCGGCGACGCGAAGCAGGCGCCGCACGAGGTTGCCCATGCCCGCGCCGAACATTCCTCCGTAGGCGTGGAGGTCGTCGATGAGCAGGAGTTCCAGGCGGCTCAGGAAGCGCTGCCACCGGGCATGTTGGGGCATCAGCCCCGCGTGGACCATGTCCGGCGTGGTGATGACGAGGCGCCCCTCCTCGCGGAGCCTCCGGCGCGTGGCCGCGGGCATCTCGCCATGCATGGCGCCCATGGTGACGTCGCCCAGTCCAGCCCGCCCCAGCAGCGCCTCCAACTGCACGGCATGGTCGAGGCATGACGAGCGGGTGGGGCAGAGGATGAGGGCGCAGCCGTCGCGGCCCAGCATGGCGGCTGCGGCCGCCAACCTGAGCGAGGAGGACTTGCCCGTGTCCACGCCGGTGGCCAGCACCCCGCCGCGGCGGCTCCGGACCAGGTGCATGAAGTCGAACTGGTGGCTGTAGAGCGGGCGCTCATCGGCGGCGTCCAGCGCCGTGCGCAGGGGCCCGGGCAGGTCATCGTCGGCGGCCAAGACCGGCGCCCTGGCCGGGACGCGGTGGATGTGCGCGATTTGGCCCGCGTAGAACGGGCTGCCGCGCAGGGCTTCGATCCAGGTTTCGGCGCTCATTACCGTCGGCTAGGGCAGCCTGGCGGCCAGTTCCGCCAGCGTCAGCAGATCCTGTAGATTGTGTTCCATGATGCGCTCGAGGTGCGTGGCGTTGCCGGTTCGCACAAAGTGGTGGTATGCGTCCGGCACGGCCCAGCCGGGGATGTCCTCGGCGCGGCGGCGGGCGCAAACCTGGCGCTCCAGCGTCTGCAGCTTGCAGTCGGGCAATGCTTCGGCCCAGCACCGTCGTGCCATGTGGAGCAGGTCCAGATGAGCCGCCGGCGCCGTCCAGGCGACGCCCGTGGCCGCGGCCCGTGCGCGCAGGTAGGGCACGTCGAAGCTCTTGCCGTTGAAGCTGAGCACGGCGTCGGCTCCGGCCAGCGCCTCGACCGACCAGGCCACCGCCGCGGCCTCCTCGGAGTAGTCACGCGCCAGATGCTGGTTCAGCGTGAGGGTTCCCTGATCGAATTCAAGCATCCCCACCAGGAAGACCGGCGAGTTTCCCAGCCCGGTCGTCTCAATGTCCAGGAAGATCGCCCGCTGAGGCGGGCGCCCGGTCGACGCGGCGACGGCGAGGCTGCAGGCGGCATCCGGGTCACCGAACGCCGACCGCACGAGGGTCTCGATGGAGGTCGCCGTGCGCCCGAGGTCGGATGCGGCGTCGCAGCGCACGAAAGAGGGGCCCCATTGCCCGTGCTGTAGCTCGACGCCGCGAATGGCTTCGTCCAGCGTAATGAAGCGCGTGGGTGGCTCGTAGCGGCGGCCCTGCGCCATGGGCTGTCGCGGTTCACCCAGCTCAGGCTTCCATGCGAAGTAGGGCGATGCGACCGATGGGGCCTTGCGCGGCGCCGCGGGCTCCGGCTCGCCTTGTGCGGCCTCGGACGCGGGCGCCTCTGGGCCTTGGGTTCGCGACATGGCCCGGCGGATCAGGTCTCGGTCGCCGGTTGGCGCCATGGTCTTGGTGTCCTCTGGGTGGGCGGCAGGGCTGCACGTACCCTAGCATACACCAGAGTCTGGGCCAACGTCTACCTGTTTGTCTGCTGTAAGGTGGATCACGAGGATCAGCCCAACGACCACATAGACGCCCAGCATGAAAAGGGCCGAGACGATGCCCGAGTCGTTGAAAGCGCAGGAGACCGCCGCGCCCAGGCAGAGCGGCGGACCCGCGGCGGCCCAGCGGGGAGTGCGCGCGACCAGGGCCCGCAGGGCGGGCCGTAGCGGCCCTGCGGCCATTACAGCGGCGAACGCGATGATGACCACCGAAGCGACCACCGGGCCTCCCGCGGCGATGCCCAGGTTCATGGCTACCTTGCGTATGGCGATCTGCCAAACCGCCTGTGCGCCGGTCTCCTGCCCCAGCCTGAGGGCCGCGCCGATGTGCGAAGCCTGCACCCCATAGAGGAACCTATCGGCCAGCGAGACGGCCCACGCCGCCGCCATGCCGGCCACAGTCCAGCCCATGCCGGCAGCTACAGTCAGCCTCCGGCCGGCCATGGCGGCGAGGCTGGGACCGAAGCAGGCGACCGAGCCGATGAGCCCGCCGGCATCGGCGCCGATCGTGGGCCAGCCGATCGCCGCGGCCGTGACGAGGAGCGGCAGGGCCCAGAACCGCGCGCCCCACCCGGTGAGGAAAGCGCCCAGCACGAGGCATCCTGCCAGAAGGCCCATGGGCTCGTTGCCGATGCCGTAGAACCGAATGCCGCGGATGGGACCAGCGACCAGCGGCGAGACCTTCATGCAGGGCTGTCCGGCCAACTGGTCGACCAGCAGGGCCGCCGCGCTCACCAGAAGGCACGCTGTGATCCGTCGAAGCAGCCTTGGCGCTCCGCCTGCCGTGGCGTCCGATATGGCACGAACCAGTGCGTAGGCTGCGGTCGTGACCGCGAGCGAAACGGCGGTGAGGCCAACGATGTGCGCCGGAGCGCCGAGGATGTACCAGACCGGCGCGGCGATCACCATGGAGAGGGGCCAGAGCAGGAAGGCCTCAAGCGCGACGGATAGCGAGGCCGCCCTGGCCGGGTCGCGCCGGATGAGCAGGAGCGCCGGCAGGCCGAAGAGCGCCAGCACGCCGCCGGTGAAGAGGAACATGGGCCAGAGCGCCTGGGTGCCGGTGTACGAAATCACATCCAGGCGGCGGACGGCGGCCTCGGGCGCGGATGCCTGCTCAGACTGGACGCTGTGCCCGCCCATGGTGGCCGGTATGGGCGCACCCAGGCGGTCCAGTAGCGTGGCCGCCACATCCAGCGACGATATCAGGCCGGGAGTGCGCGTGGTGGCCGAGGTGAGAAGGCCCGGCCTGCCGGTGGGCGTCACCCATACCGCGCCGCCCAATCGGTCCTCCGAGGCATCCCTCGCTGCGCCGGTGGCAAGGCCTACGACCCACACCTCCGCACCGTCGCCCAGTCGCGCCGCCGTCCGCTCGGCGCCGACGATGCCGGCGGCCGTAGGAAGCCAGAGGGTCACCTCGCCCGCCTCGGGCCAGATCGGGGTGCGGAAGACGAGACGGGGCATCCCATCCGACATCGCCCGTTCGTCGCCCTGCGGTAGCCAGCCCTGTGGGCCGACACCGAGCTGCGCCCATATGAGGGAGGCCGGGCCCAACTGCCCTCGGGCCTCGACCCAGATGCCGCCACTGGCCGCGACGCACCCGATGAGGTGGTCGGCCTGACCCGAGCGCACCAGCGTTCCCCATCCCAGATGCACGGCCGCAGTCCCGACGGGCGCCGCCACGCCGGTGCGCCTCTGGAAGACCTGCGACGCCGTCCCGGGTTCGCCCGCCACGGCGGCGCCGGGCGGCGAGGGCTCCTGCATGGCGCGGTCGGCCGCCACGGCGCTGCTCAGGGCCATGGAGAGCGCCACCGACGGCCTCCCTGCCGGCGCGGAGGCAGTGCTTACGCCTGCGAGGCTACCGCGCCGCCGTAATTCGCTGAGCGCAGGCAGGCGTGTCTGCAGGAGGCGTTGAAAGGTGAGGCCCTCAACAAGGATGATGTGCAGTGCCCGAGGCGGCTGTTGCCCGGCCGCGGTCGGAGCGGCGAGGATCGAGAGGAGCAGGCCGAGCAGCGCCCAACCCAGCGGCCTTGCCGGTGAGCGGTCGCCGCTACTGCTCATGCGAGCGGGCCGCGAGTAGCTCCCGCGCATGGCGTTCCACGGTCTCGGAGGTGTCGGAGCCGCCCAGCATCCGCACGATCTCCCGGACGCGCTCTTCCGGTTTGAGGCCCGTCACCGTCACATCGGCGCGCCCGTCGAACTCGGACTTCACGATGGCCAGGTGGCGGTCGCCCTGACCAGCGATCTGCGGCAGGTGCGTGATGCAGAGCACCTGTGCGTGGCGCGACAGGGCGAAGAGCTTGTCGCCGATGACGGCCGCGGTACGGCCGCCGACGCCCACGTCGATCTCGTCGAAGACCATGGTGGGCAGCGGGTCCTGCCGGGCCATGGCACTCTTGATGGCCAGCATCACGCGGGAGATCTCGCCACCCGAGGCGATCCTGGTCAGCGGGCGTAGTGGTTCGCCGGGGTTGGTAGCGATCAGGAACTCCACCCGGTCGGCGCCTGCGGGGCCCGGTGAGCCGGCCTCGATCTGCACCTGGAACCGCGTCCGCTGCATCGCGAGTTCAGCGAGTTCGTCCTCCACGGCGGCGGCAAACGCCTCTGCCGCCCGCGTTCGGGCCGCGGTCAGCTCGGCGCAGACGCGACCGTGCTCGTCGCGCAGCTTGGCCAGGCGCCGGCCTAGCTCCTCGGAGCGCTCGTCGGCGGAGCTCAGGTCGTCGAGCTTACTCCGCGCCGCCGCGAGGAAGGCCAGGACATCCTCCACCGTGTCGCCGTACTTCCGTTCCAGCGAGCGCAGCATGTCAAGCCGCTCGTTCACCTGCTCCAGCCGATGCGGGTCGTGTTCGATGGCGTCGCGGTACTGCGAGAGCGTCCTTGCGACCTCCTCCAGCTCGAAGCGGGCGGTGTCGAGGCTGGTCGCCGCGTCGGCAAGGGAGGTGTCGATATCCGCCGCCGCTGCTGCCTCGCGCGAGGCGAGCGCCAGACTGGTGAGGATGCCGCCCGCGTCGTCGCCTTGCAGCAGCGACTCGACGGCCAGGGCTGCTGCGGCGAGGCGCTCACTGTTGGCCAGCCGCTTGCGCTCCTGCTCCAGCGCGGCGTCCTCGCCGGGGGCAAGCTCGGCGGCCTCGATCTGCTGCACCTGGAAGGTGAGGAGGTCCATGGTGCGCGCCCGCTCACGAGCATCGCGCTCCACCTCGGCCAGGTGGGCGCCGGTCTCGCCGATGCTTCGCCAGAGGTCGATGGAACGGGCGCGGGCGGCGTCCACTTCAGAACCGGCCCAATCGTCCAAGATGGCGATGTGCTTCGATGGGCTCATCAGCGACTGGTGCTCGTGCTGGCCGTGGAGGTCGACCAGTATCTCGCCGATCTCGCGGAGCTGGGTCGCCGAGGCCGGCCTGCCGCCGATGCGGCTCGAGCTGCGCCCGGCGGCCGACACCTCCCGGCTCACCACCAGCAACTCCTCGTCGGCGTCGAAGCCCATGCTGCGGAGCGCGTCGGCGGCGTGGGGTGCGCGGCTCAGGTCGAAGACGGCGTCCACCACGGCGCGGTCCGCCCCGGCGCGGACCAGGTCGGCGCTCGCCTTGGCTCCGAGCACCAGTTCCAGGGCTCCGATGATGATCGACTTGCCCGCGCCCGTCTCGCCTGTCAGCACATTCAGGCCGGCCTGGAACGAGATGTCCAGGCCGGAGATGATCGCCAGGTCACGGATAACGAGCTGCTGCAGCATGGGTTGGGCCGCGGACCTCCGCCTATGGCCAGAACGCGTAGGTCGGCATATCCAGATAGATCCCCACAAGGGTCCAGACGCTGCCGATCACGCACTCGCCCAGGATGACGCCGAGGAAGAGCGGCAGGTACTGCCGGTACGCGCGCAGTCCGCCGTAGCGTAGGATAACGAGCTTCAGGAGCCAAGCGAGCATGAGCGGGAGCCAGAGCAGGCCCAGCGACCAGGAGCCGGAGACCGCGAAGCCCACCGGGTGGAAGGGGAACCAGCCCAGCCGGAGCCGCAGCATATTCATGGCCAGCGTGAAGAAGAAGCCCACACCGATGGCGACGCGCGTGTTGAACTGCTGCTGCGGCGGCGAGGGGGAGCGGACCCAACCGGTCATGCGGTTCCAGGGCTCGCTACCGAAGATAAGATTGACGTTGGGCGGCCCAACCTTCTCGGCGGCGCCCACCTGATAGTTCTGGTGCAGCATGGCCCAGAAGGCGGCCAGCGCCCCAAAGGCGAGCGCCAGCAGCATGGCCCAGAAGAGCGGCCGGTAGCGCGCCTCGCACCGTTCCGCGATCTTGAAGGCCTCCAACTGGATCGGCATAGGGTGCGACCGGTAGGCGCGGTTGAAGCCGTAGTACATCGAGAACATGGCGAGGTCGCCGCGTGATATCTGGTTGCTCGTGGTCACCGACGGGATGATGCTGTCTGGCCCCGCCATATGCAGGTCGTGTGCGGGCGGTCCCAGCTCGGCGCGCATGCGGGTGATGGCGATGGCCAGCGTGAAGTAGATCAGGAAGAATGCGCCGATCATCATATACGACATACCGGCTCGCTGGCTGAACCAGAAGACGAAGCCCGTGCCCGCCAGGATGCCCGCCACTGCCCATCGGTAGGGGAGCGGCTCCTTGGCGTCGCCCAGGTCGTGGCTGGGACGCAGGAGGTTGTTGGCGATCCGCACAAAGTGGCTGCGGCTCACGTAGAGGGCGAAGACCGCCAGGCCGATGTAGGCCCCGAAGGACTGCGCCTCGACGTAGGGGAAGCCGGGGATGTCGCCATAGCCGAACCGCGCCGTGAACACCCGCTCCATGCGCCAGAACCAGGCGAAGAACCAGACCGAGAAGAGCAGGTCCACCGGAAGCAGCATCCCCAGCGCGATACCGAACGGGTAGAGCGCGATGGGCGTGCCGCCGATGGCGTTCCAGGGCGGCGCCGTGATGTAGGTGGAGAGGTCTTGCATCGGCCCGAAGCGCTTCAGCGGGAGCAACGGCATGGACGGGTAGAGGAAGGCGAAACCGTTCCAGAGCTCCAGTCCCGCTGCGATGGCGATGCCGGACCAGAAGAGCTTGGTCTTGAATATCTGGCTCTTCTCGCTCACCATCTCCAGCGGCAACGCGACCAGCGGGTAGGAGAGGCGCTCGCTCTCAGTCCACTGCCGTCGGAGGAGTGTGTTGATGCAGAGCATCATGAACCCCAGCACCGTCAGCAAGGCCGACCACCAGAGGACGGGCCCAAGCCATGCATTGAAGTTCGCCGGGCTGTAGAAGCTGCCCGCGCCCTCGTAGAACTGCTTGAGGGCATTCGGGTCGGTCACGGAGAGCCACTTCGGGACGTACGGGAGGATCTCTGTCGTCCAACCGTTCTCGGGGCGCGCATAGAACGCCGAGTGCGCGAGGATGGGCGTGAGCACCTCGATCATGTCATGCCCGGCCACGGCGGACGATATGGCCAGCATGATGTAGATCGTCATCAGCTCAGCCGGCGTGTAGGCCAGCTTGGTGGAGATCTTCCGGAGCCCGGCGTTCAGGGCCAGGAGCACCACCAGGATGAAGACGACGTTGTAGAAGAGCGAAATGGTGGTGGGGTGTCCGAGGTAGCGGAACACCTCCATCTTGGTTACCCAGTAGGCGTTGACCGGTATGAGCGCCAGCGCCGTCAGCACGGCGCGAGGCGTGACCATACGTACACGACCGCCCTGGGCGGGCGCGACGGCAGGCTGCGACACCTGACTGGATGTCGATGAAGAGGTGCTATCCAAGGGGCCAAGTCCTGATGCGGTTGATACGTCACGGATTCGACGTGTTCGGTGCCGATTCCTCCGCGCCGCGGCGCTTTTCGCGCTGTATGCATGGGGTGCAGCGTGTATCATACTCACTCGCAGGGCCGCCCGCGCCTGGCCGGCCTGCACTGGAGCGCCTATGTTCGCCCGCCTGAGGGAAGATGTTCGGACCGCCATGCACAAGGACCCGGCGGCTCGCAACGTCTGGACCGTGCTTCTCTACGCGGGCCTGCATGCCCTCATCCTCCACCGCGTGGCCCACGCGCTGTGGCGCTCGCCCTTGCCTCCTCGCGAGTTGTGGCGCTGGATGGCCCGCGGCGTTTCGCAGACATCGCGCTTCCTCACCGGCGTCGAGATCCATCCGGGGGCCACCTTCGGGCGCCGCATCTTCATCGACCACGGCATGGGCGTCGTAGTCGGCGAGACGGCAGAAGTGGGCGACGACGTGCTCATCTACCACGGCGTAACGCTGGGCGGAACGAGCCTGGAGAAGGTGAAACGGCACCCCACCATCGGCAACGGCGTCCTCATCGGCATGGGCGCCAAGATCGTGGGTGCCATCAGAGTGGGCGAGAACTGCAGGGTGGGCGCCAATGCCGTCGTGAACCGCGACGTGCCGCCCAACTGCACCGTGGTGGGCGTGCCGGGCCGCATCGTCATGCGCGACGGGTTGCGGGTGGATCCGGAGAGCGGCGTCATGGACAACGTGATCAACCGCGTGGACCCGCAGGACCAGGTGATCCGCGAGATGCGCCAGCGTCTCGAACTGCTTGAGCAGCATATCGAGAAGCTTGAGGACCACCTGGAGGAGCACTCCCGGCGCGAGCGCTCCTCTTGACGGCCGCCTAACGCGTTCGCTTGCTCCGCATCAGTTTCTCGATGCCCGCTGCGTCGGACGGCAGGCCGGGCGTCAGCTTCTCGGCGCCGCGGTCGGTCACCGCGAAGTCGTCCTCGATCCGGATGCCGATGCCCTCGCCGGGTATGTAGAGGCCCGGCTCGATGGTGAGAACCATGCCCGGCTCCAGCGTGGCGGCCATGCTGCCCACGTCATGGACATCCATGCCCAGCCAGTGGCTGATGGAGTGGGCAAAGAACGTGTCCATGGTCCGTTCCGTGCCGTCGTCTGCTCGTGCCCGCAAGGGGCTCTCCCGGAAAAGCCGGCGCGCCAGGGCGTTGAGGTCTCCGAGGGTGGTCTTGCCGGGCACTACCGCCTCGGATGCTGCCTTCTGAACGGCCAGAACAAGGTCGTAGACCTGCCGCTGCCGCGGCGTGAACTTGCCGCCCACAGGGAAGGTGCGGGTGACATCGCCTGAGAAGCAGCGGACCTCGGCCCCGATGTCCACGACGACGAGCTCTCCGGCGGCCATGGCGCGCTCCGACGAGGTGTGGTGCAGGACGGTTGCATTGGGGCCGCTGCCGACGATGCAGGGAAATCCCTCGCGCGCCGCGCCCTTGCGGCGGAAGCCGGCGAGGATCTCGCCCTCCACCGCGAGTTCGGTCGCGCCGGGGCGAATGGAGCGCGCCGCGCCCTCCATGCCCTCGATCGTGGCGGCGCCGGCGGCGCGGATCGCGTCCAGTTCCGCGGCGCTCTTCCTCAGGCGCATGGGAGCAATGAGACGGCCCACATCCAGTATCTCCGCATCAGGGTTTATGGCGCGGATCCGGTCGATGGTCCTGCCGGCGTGCGTGTACCGGGCCGCCTCGCCGACGGGACCCAGGATGTAGACCCGTGGAGCCTTACGGATCGATGGAGTGAGCTCGTCCCACATGTCCCAGAGGCGATGGACCGGATCGATGCCTGTCGCGGCTACCGCGTCAGGGCCGGGGGAGAGGTATGCCTCGCCGAACCGGGTCGCCGCGCCGCCGGTCGGGGGCAGGTAGAGGGCGGCATTGGCGTTCAGCGGGTCGTCCGGCGGCACGATGGCCAGGGCTGCCGAGGGCGCCGATACGCCGGTCAGGTAGAACAGGTTGCTCTCCGGACGGAACTTGCCCTCCTCACCGGCCGGGCCGCCGATGAGCAGCACCATGCCGTTGCCGGCAGCCTTTCGCAGGGCGGCGCGGCGGGCCGCAAAGTCGGCCAGCGGCTGGCCGGACGCGCTGGGATCGCCGACTAGCCGGGGTCCATCAGCGGCTCCGCGCGTGAGCGCAGGGACGATCAGGGCCGCTACTGCGAGCAGCAGCAGCCCTGTCTTGCGTGGCGTTGGGCCGATCACGGCTTCGCTGTATCGTCAGCGCCTGCAGTAGCCGCCCGTGCCTCGATGTGCGCCAATTCCAGCGGGTGCTCGTGCTGCATCTCGCTCTCGGTCTTGATGCCGTTGTAGAAGGTCTTGGCCATCGGGAAGCTGTCTGGGTTGAAGTGGGCGTTATACAGGTGCCAGGTCAGGATGGCCAGGAACGCCAGGATGGCTTCATCGCTATGCGCTATGTACGCGGCCGAGACCCCGGCCTCGGGCAGCAGGTTGCCGTAGTAGATGGGGAACCAGAGCACCAAGCCCGAGAAGACCATGATGGGCATACCCCAGTAGACGGCAAAGTAGTCGAACTTCTCCTTAAACTGGAATCGTCCGTACTTCGGCGCCTCTTTCCAGAGGCCCAGGTAGAACATCGTGACCTGTACGAAGTCCGACAGGTCCTTCCACGTTGGGAACATGGTCCACGACGACAGCTTGAACCCGGCCTTCTTCCAGCGGTAGACCAGGTAGGCGGTATGCCAGACCCACGTGATCATCATCACCACGGCGGCTACACGGTGGATGACCCGTGCAACGGCCATGCCGCCCAACAGGGCGTAGAGCTGGTTGAGCCAGGGAGTTTCGGCAAACCGGAGCGGCAGGCCCGTCAGAACCAGAGCCGTGAAGCTGAGGGCCAGGCAGATGTGCTGGGTGCGCTGGGCGACCGTGAGGCGCAGGAATGTGCGCTCGCCGGCCGGCTTGGGCCGGCGCCTGCTGTGGGCGGAGTGGACGACGAACGCCAGCGCCATCACGCCCACGGCGACGGCCGCCACAAGCCCCGCCCGATCGCTACCGAGGAAGGCCATGGCAAGTGATGTAGCCAGGGCCAGGAAACTGGCGGAGATAAGCGCCGCGACGGGTCTGCCCGAGCGAGGCGGCGTCTTGCCGAAGACCTTCAGCCGCAGGTCGAGCGCGATGCCGCCCATCAGGAAGAGCACGGTGCCGATCGTCAGCCACTTGAAGAAGAGCTCCTCGTAGTGGAGGCCCGGGGTCTTCTTGACCTTCAGGCGCAGGTGGTTGGCGCCTGACATGGCGAAGTTCACCTTGGCGCCGACGTGGCAGCCGGCCTTGCCGCACGTCGCGGCGGCTACGTCGCGGTGGGTGGGCGAGCCGGCGTCGGCATGGCCCTTTACCGCATGGTTGCCGTGACAGTCAACGCAACCCGCTACCTTCTTGTTCCCGAACCGGAGTAGCGCCTTGCCGTGGAAGCTCTCGCGGTAGGAGGGCACCGCATCGGTATCGACGCCGTACCTCGCCATGCGGGCCGCCTCGCTGTGGCATCGTGAGCATGTCTCGGTGGCGTGGACACGGTCCCCTTTGGTTCGGGTCACGCTATGGGGATCGCCGCCGGCGCCTGCGTGGCAGGTGATGCAGGTCGGATGGTCGCCTGCCGTCTTGTCGGAGCGCCCATGGACGCTGGCCGCATACGCCGTCTGCTGGTCCGGATGGCACATGCCGCAGTCGACCTTGGAGGCCTTCATCGGCTCGGTATGGGGCGCTGCGGTGATGGCGGTATGGCAACCCGTGCAGCCGTTATCCTTGTGGGGTCCGGCGGCGATGGCCTTGGCGTTGACGGCGCGGTGGGCGCCCATCTCGGACTCGTGGCACTCCAGGCATTTGGCGTCAGTTAGCGTCTCACCGGCAGACGGCGATTCTGACTGGCCCAGTGCCGTGGCGCCAAGCAGCGCAGCCAACGGGGCCGCAGCCACCAGAGCCCACGCTCCGGGCCTGCCCATCATCCATCTCGGTAGTCTCATCGCGAAGCTCCCCCGCGCAGATATGTCGCATGGCACGACCGGCGAATCGTCGGCCCATTCGGGAGCCTATTAGACAGCCGGGGCGCGCACTCCTGCCGGTCGCCGGCTCCCGAAGGCAATAAATGGCAAAATGGCCCCGCGAACCGAAGTCCGCGGGGCCACGGGACGGTGGACCTTACTTGCTCTTTGGATTCCCGGGCAGCGTGCCCTTGGCGCACTCGACGCCGTTCTTGACGCCGTCCTTGTCCGAATCCAGCTTCTCGATCTTCTCGAAGGCCGCAGGTGTGATCCTTGAGGAGCCGGTGGCCTTGAGGGCCTTCTCCAGGTCGGCGCCGTACGGATTGCGCTTCAGGGTGTTGCCCACATGGCAGAGGGCGCAGCCGGCCTTAGCCTGGGCGCCGGCCGGAGGCGACTTGTAGCGCTTCGTGAACTCCGACCGAATGGCTGGTAGCGCGAAGGCCGATGTGGCCGCCAGCAGGAGGCCGACCTGAGCTATGGCGCGAGTGAGACGCATCTTGGAACCTCTCATGTGGCCGGCCCATGGCCGGTCGCTGCGTTACTTGTCCTTGGGATCGCCCGGGTTGGTGCCCTTCTTCAACTCGTCGACGTTCTTCACGCCGTCCTTGTCGGAGTCGAGCGTATCGATCTTCTTCAGCAGGTCGGCCGTGAGCTTCTTGGTCTTGGCGGCTTCCATGACCTTTTTCAGGTCGGCTCCGTACACATTGAGCTTAACGCCGGCCGTGTGGCAGCCGACGCAGGAATCCAGCTTGGCGCCCTTCTTGATGCCGTAGGCCTCGGCGAACGGCGCCTTGAAGCCGGGCAACGCCATGGCGGCGCAGCCTGCTGCGGTCAGCGCAGCGGTTGCGATCAGACGTACCTTCATCAAATCCTCCCAGGGATCGTGGTTACGTCCCGGCCCTGTATGGTACCGGGAACAGCGTACTCCGCCCTACGGCTACGGCACAAGCCGCTGCACCGAATGGGCGCCCATGCGCAACGGGGCCTTACGCCCCGGGACGCCGTCTCATCTTGTCGAAGAGAACTGCGGCCAGGAGGATACCGCCCCGGGCCACATATTGGTAGAACGCAGGCACGCCGGCGAGGTTCATGGCATTCTGCACCGTGCCCATGATCAACACACCTACCACTACGCCTGGTAGCGTGCCAATGCCTCCCGACAAGGAAACCCCACCCAGCACGCAGGCCGAAATCACCTCCAGTGAGAAGCCCGCCGATGTGTTGGGCTGCCCGCTGGCCAGGCGTGCAGCCAGCACAACGCCGGCAAGCCCGGCCATGAGGCCCTGCACCGCGAAGATGGTGATGCGGGTGCGCACTACAGCGATGCCCGCCAGGCGGGCCGCTTCGCGGTTGCCGCCGATGGCCAGCGCCTTGCGGCCGTAACGTGTCCGGTGGAGCAGGATGCCGAAGACGATGCAGCACGCCGCAGTCAGCCACACCGGCGCCGGAATGCCAAGCAAGGCGGCGTTGCCCATCTCGATGAACTCGGCGCTCATGGCCCCGACGGCCACACCGCGGCACGAGATCAGAGCCAGGCCATGAACGATCTGCATGGTGCCGAGCGTGGTGATCAGGGCGTTGATGCCCAACCGCGCGATCACAAAGCCATTGACCATGCCCACGGCGCCGCCCGCGGCGACGCCGCAGATGATGCCCACGGGAACGCTACCGGTGGCGTTGATGGCCATGACGGCCAGCACTCCGGACATGGCCACCACCGCCTCGACGGAGAGGTCGAAGTCGCCTGAGACCATGCAGAAGAGCATGGTGCAGGCCACTATGCCCACCATGCTCACGGAGAGCATGAGGCCCACCAGGTTGACCCAACTCAGGAACCGCGGCAAGAACAGCGACAGGGCCGCAAAGAGCGCCACGAACACCAGGAACATGCCGGCGTTGTCGCGTAGCGCGGCAGGCATGCCGCCCCGCTGGAGCCGCGTGGAGGGGGCTGGTTCAGGCAAGTCTGTGCCTCAGTCCAGCAGGCCCTGCTCGCCGGCGATGCGGCGATAGTTGGTGCGGTCCACGAAGATGCCTGCGGTCCGCGTGTCCCTGGGCGGCTCCACGCCGTCCACGATCCACTTGAACATCAACTCGGTGGTCTCGTAGCCGTGGCGGTAGGGGCTCAGCATCACCGTGCCGAAGAAGGGGGTCTGCTTGGGATTGGCCAACTCGCCGAAGGACGACGGGCCGCCGATGCCCACGCCGATGCAGGTCGCTGGAGTGAAGCCCCGGCTCTCCATCGCCCGCACGGCTCCCATCACGCCCTCGTCGTTCACGGAGTAGACGAGCCACCGTTTGACCTCAGGGTGCTGCGTCAGCAGGACGGAGGCCGCGTCGTGGGCGCCGGGCACGTCCGTGGTGCGCTCAGGCGCGGCGAAGACCTGGCTTCGCGGGAGGCCGGCCTTCACCAGCACGTCGGTGGCGCCGCTGGTGCGTTCCTTGGAGGTGTTCAGCTCATCGAACGTCACGGCGCAGGCGGCCGTCTCGGCCAGGTTCCAGCCCAGCTTCTTGGCCTGGGCGACCAGGGCCTCGCCCACGGTCTCGCCGATCTTTCGGGCGCTGATGCCCATGTAGGGCGTATCCATGAACTTGCCGTCGGGGCCCACGAACTGGTCGTCAACGGAGTAGACCTTCATGTTGTGCGACTTGGCCTTGGCCATGATGGCCGGGCCGAGCTTGACGTCCGGGGTGCAGATCACGAAGCCCTGCGCGCCGTTTACCGCCAGGTTGTCGATGGCGCTGATCACCTTCTCACCATCTGTCGCGCCGATGGTGAGGAGCTTGAAGCCGTTCTTGTCGGCGCACTTGCGCGCGAACGTCCACTCGTCCTGGAACCACTTCTCGTCGGGCATCTTGACGATGAAGCCGATCCGCACATCCTTGGCCGCGGGCCGGGCGGCAGAGGTCTCACCGGTCGGCTCCAAGCCCTTGCCGCATCCCCATGCGCACAGCAGAGACGCCGCGCCAAGGCCCAGCGCGGTTCGGCGCACGAACTCTCTCATGCGTGCCCTCCTCGATTGCTCATGCCCCTATGGGCAGCAGTTGCGTGACCAGCACGGTAACCGACAGGATGATCAGAACGCCGGTGACTGTCCAGGCGATGGTGTTGAAGATACGCCCGTTCACATAGTCGCCCATGAGCCGCCGTGTGTTCGCCAGGCGCAGCATGAGCACCAGGATCACAGGCAACAGCATGGCACCGACCAGGTTGGGCAGGATGATGAGCGTGGCCAGGTGGTTCGGGAAGAGCATGACGATCAGCGCCGAGACCACGATCAGGGCTGTGAAGACGCCGATGAACAGCGGCGCCTCACGGATGCGCCGGCCCACGCCGCTCTCCCATCCCAGGGCCTCGGTGACGGCGTAGGCGGTGGAGAGCGGCACGATGATGGCTCCGAAGCACGAGGCGTTGAACAACCCGAAGGCGAAGAGACCCGCCGCCAGTGGTCCGGCGATGGGCGCCAGCGCCTGGGCGGCCAGCCCGGCGTCGGTGATGGACCGCACACCCGATGTATACAATGTCGCGCCGCAGGCCACGATGATGAAGAACGCGATGCCCGTGGTGAAGCAGGCGCCGAAGTAGACGTCCAGACGGGTCAGCCCGTACTCCTCCACGGTGATGCCCTTGTCACGCACGGAGGACTGCACGTAAAACTGCCCCCACGGCGTGATGGTCGTGCCGATGAGGCCCACCGCCACCAGGATGTACGAGGCCACGGGGACCATCTTGTGCGTGTCGGGCGCGAAGATCTGGCGCATGACCTCGCCCCAGTCCGGGTGTGCCATCCCGGCGCTGATGATGTAGAGGAGGTAGACCGTGGAGGCCGCCAGGAGCACGCGCTCAACGCGTCGGTAGGTCCCGCGTGTGACAAGGAGCCAGATCAGCAGCGCGGCGATCGGCAGCACGATGAACCGGGAGTTCTGCCCCGCGAAGATCGTCACAGCCGCCAGCATCCCGGCGAACTCGGCCACAGTGGTGGCGAAGTTGGCGGTGATGAGGGCGGCCATGGCGACGAGCGTGACCTTGACGCCGAACTCCTCGCGGATGAGGTCAGCGAGGCCCTTGCCCGTCACGGCGCCCATTCGAGCGCAGATCTCCTGGCAGACGCCGAGCGCGACCGTACACAGCACCAGTATCCATAGCATGGAATACTGGAACTGCGCTCCTGCGATCGAGTAGCCGAGGATGCCCGTCGCGTCGTTGTCGGCCGTGGCAGCGATGATGCCCGGCCCAACCACCGCGAATAGCATCCTCAGCCGGCTGTGGGCGAGTGATCGCCGCACGCTCGGCCGGGTCATGGTCTGCGTCAGGTTCCTCTGTGTCCATTGCCGATCACAACGCTGTGGCCGTCTGAGCCGTCCATCAGGAAGACTGCTGTCAGGTCCGGCCGCGTCATCAGGTAGTCTCGGGCCGCGTCGGGCCCAAGAACGTTGAAGGCGGTAGAGAGGGCATCCGTCTCGGCCGCGCACGGCCCTGCCACCCACACCGCTCGAACCCCTCGCGCCGGCCATCCGGTGCGCGGGTCCATGATATGCCCGTAGCGCCGGCCGTCGGCCACGAAGCGCTGCTCCGTGTCGGCCGAGGTCGACACCGTCTGGTCTATGAGCCCGATCGTGTGCAGCACACGGTCAGGCGCATCCACGTCGCGCAGGTCGAAGCGCCATCCTCCGCCGCCCGGCTGTTCGCCGATGGCGACGATAGTGCTCGTGCCGCCGTGCAGGGCCGCGGATCGGACCCCGGTCCGGCGCAATGCTTCGGCCGCCATATCCAGCGCATAGCCCTTGCCGACGGCCCCGAGGTTCACCTCGATCGCCGGGTCGGGCATGGTCACGCTCCGCACAGCGTCGTCCCAGACGAGCCGTGCCGCGCCGCACTGTAAGAGTACCAGACGCACCTGCTCGTCAGTCGGCTTGCGGTGCTCCCCGTCGTGGAAGCCCCAGAGCCGCAGCAGCCTGCCCATGCCCGCGTCGAAGGCTCCCTGCGTGGCGATGCGCCACTCGTCGCATCGGCGGAGCAGTGCGTAGAGCGCCGGCTCCAGGGTGACCGATGCATGCGGCGGTGTGGCGTTCAGGCGGGATATATCGCTCTGGGGCCGGTAGACGCTGAGCTGCGCGTCCATCTCGCTCACGAGGTCCAGGGCCGCCTCGCCCGCGCCGACCAGGATCTCGCGGTCGGTTCCGGACAGGTAGACCTCGAAGCGGCAGCCCATGGCCGGCCGCGATACCACCGGCCAGACCGTGGAAGCCCCGCGCTTGTCCATATCCGTTGCGGCTAGAGCGGGTCGGCCATGAACCGGCGGACCGAGATCTCGTCGGTGGCGATGTGCGGCGGCATGGCCAGCAGGTGCAAGATGGTCGAGGCCACGTCCTCGGGCTGGATCCAGCCTTGCCGGTGGCGTTCCGGGTGCACCTGGTCCGACATTCGCGTATCCACCGCGCCGGGACAGACCGCATGGACGCGGATGCCGTGGTCTCGAAGCTCCAGCGCCATGCACTTGCTGAGCATGATGAGCGCGGCCTTCGAGGCGCAGTAAAGGCCCTGCTTGGGGTAGGGCTTCTTGCCTGAGCTGCTGGCCACGTTGACGATCCAGCCCGACCGAGCCGCCATCATCGACGGAAGAACCGCCCGGCTGCAATGGAAGGCCGCAGCCAGGTTCAGGTTCATGTGGAGGCCGAAGTCGGCGCCCGTGGTCTCCCACATGGGGGCGAACCGGGCCGTGCCGGCGTTGTTGACCAGGATCGCCACGCCTCCGAGTTCGCGCGACGCCTCCTCCACGGCTCGGAGGCACTCGTCCTCGCGCGCCAGGTCGCAGCAGACAGCCACCGACCGCCGTCCCAGCGCCCGAACCTGTTCGGCCACGGATTGCACCTCGGCCTCGGTTCGGGCCGCCACGGCCACGTCGGCGCCGGCTTGCGCCAGGGCCAGGGCCGTGGCGGCGCCGATGCCTCGTCCGCCGCCCGTCACCAGGGCCGTCTTGCCCGCCAGGACCGGGCATTCGCAGCCGGCCAAGCCTAGATCTCCATCACGGCGGGCACGATGACCGGCCGCCTGCCAGTGCGCTTCTTCAGCGACTTGGCCGTCACATCGCGGATGACCATGCGGGCGCTGTCCGGGTCCACGTCGTCGGCGTCGGCGGCCAGCGTCTCCAGGGCCTCGGTGACCTTGGTGCG
>CAISJD010000198.1 GCA_903885605.1 uncultured Chthonomonas sp.
ACGATCCCGAAGGTGTCGTTGATGGTCTTGGCGACAGGTGCCAGGCAGTTGGTGGTGCAGGATGCGTTGGAGATGATCTTCGCCGCGGGGGTGTAGACCTCATCGTTGACGCCGAGGACGATGGTGGCATCCTCGCCCTTCGCGGGGGCGGAGATGATGACCTTCTTGACCGTCGGAGCGTTCAGGTGGGCCTTGGCCTTGTCGGCGGCGGTGAAGAGGCCGGTGCTCTCGAGGACGATCTCGACGCCCTGGTTCTGCCACGCGATGGCGCCCGGGTCGCGCTCTTTGTAGACCACGATGCGCTTGCCGTCGATGATGATGTCGTTGCCGTCGACCTCAACGGTGCCCTTGTAGATGCCGTAGTTGGTATCGTACTTGAAGAGGTGCGCGTTGGTCTTGGCGTCGGTCAGATCGTTGAGCGCCACGACCTCGATGTCGTTCGGGTACCGCTCGAGGATCGCCCGGAGACTGAGCCGACCGATGCGCCCGAACCCGTTGATGCCTACCTTCACTGCCATGTGGGAGTGCTCCTTCCTATTACAGACAAGCTCGAAAGCTTGTAACCGTTCAAGTTCCCTGATGCCGCCTGCGCCGAAACCAGCAAAAAGTCTACCTGCGCCCCGCCGGGCAAGTCAATGCAGACGAGCCTCCACGGACGAGAATCGTTAGCGGTTTAGCAGTCCGAGCCCGATGAGGGACTGTGACATGGAAAAGGCGGGCACCGGCCGATGCCGTGCCCGCCTTCCGAATTGGTGCCGAGGACGGGACTTGAACCCGTATGCCTGTAAGGGCACACGCCCCTCAAACGTGCGCGTCTGCCAATTCCGCCACCTCGGCATATAGCGCCACGGAGAATCGAACTCCGGTCTACGGGCTGAAAACCCGCCGTCCTGACCTCTGGACGATGGCGCCAAGCGTCGGAGAGTATAACCCCTCCCGGCCACGCAAGTCAACGGCAAGAGCCGTCTGTCCGAACCCTTAGCGGGCGATTCTGCGGGCGCCCTTGAAGTTCGACTTGTAGTACGACGAGTTCAGGCTATCCACCCGCACGCCCTTGCCGGGCCGCGCCGCGTGAACAAACCGGTCCCCGCCCATGTAGATCCCCACATGGTTGATGCCGCGGCCGCCGCGGCCGAAGAAGACCAGGTCGCCGGGCTTCAGACTACCCTTGGTGACGCGCCGGCCCTTGGAAAACTGCGCCGAAGAGGAGTGCGGAAGCGCTACTCCCTTGCCCGCATACACATGGCTGGTGAACCCGGAGCAGTCGAAGCCCCGCCGCCCGGCGCCGCCGTAGCGGTAGGGCGCGCCGCGGTAGGCCAGCGCTGTCCGAACGACGTCGCGAGTGCGGCGCACTGCCGGGGTCCTGGCGGAAACGGCGTAGCTTCGGGCGCGTGCCGTGGCAACGTGGGTTCGGCTTAATGGGCGCTTTGTGCGCGACGGCGAGGCCGACGCCACGCGTCGTGTCTCACCGGACTTGCCCGCGGCCCTGGCGCGGGCGGCGGCCAGCTGCGAGCCGGTCGGAGACGAGAGCAGGTCCCCGCGTATCCAGCCCTTGATCTCGGGACCTGCCGAAACCTGGCACCACGCGCCCTGCTTGGCGGTCACGCGGACGACGGAGCCGCTGTCCAGCAACGTGGTACGGCGGTACTGCGAACCGGGTCCCAACCGAACCATGATGCGGTCGCTGTTAACAACTGACAGCCGGTCCAGCGTCGGGCGGACCCGCACCGCTACCGGGGGATCGGGGATCGTCAGGCGTACGCCATCCTTGATGTTGGAGCCGGCGGGGAGGTTGTTCGCCTTGGCGATATCAATGGGCCATACGCCGTATTTTCTGGCGAGGCCGTGGAGCGTATCGCCCCTCTTGGTTGTAATCGTCTTGGAGGCCATGGCGGGCATGGCCGCTCCGTAAGTAGCCGCGACGCACAGGAGCGCCCAGCGAAGTTTGGATGAAACCATCTACCCTACCTTCAGTGGCGTTGTGTCGGCACACTCGCGAAAGATCGTACCGTAGTCAGGCAGATGCGAACGTCGGCCCCTGCCTTGTCGGCGCAGTATAGCGCCTGCCGGACACCGGAGTCAACTGAGCGCCAGGCGATGCGCCAGGCGGCATCCGCTGCTGTACAATGGACGCAGCGCGGGTAGCCGCGGCAACACATGGGGCGGGGCTTGCATGGATTTCGACCAGGCGGTGGCGTACCTGAACAACCTCCAGCCGCTGGGCATTCGCCTGGGGCTGGACCGCTTCCGCGCATTGCTTGGCGCCCTGGACCACCCGGAGCGCTGCTGCCCAGCCGCCCATGTGGCGGGGACCAAGGGCAAAGGGTCGGTGACGGCCATGATGGCCTCGATCCTGAAGCAGCATGGCATCAGCGCCGGGGCGTACCTCTCGCCCTATGTGTATGACATCTGTGAAAGGGTCCTGATCGACGGTGAACCGGCGTCGAAGCCGCTTTTCGCGGAGTGCCTCGACCGCGTGGCCGCCGCCGCCGAAGGGCTGGCCGATGGGCCGGACGGCCCCTGCACGGAGTTCGAGGTGAAGACCGCGCTGGCGTTCGAGGCCTTCCGCCGATCGGAGGTCGAGGCCTCGGTGGTGGAAGTCGGCCTGGGCGGTCGACTGGACGCCACCAACGTGATTGAGCCGCGCGTCTGCGTCATCACGACGATCGACTACGATCACTGCGACGTGCTGGGCGACACCATCGCTGCCATCGCGGGCGAGAAGGCAGGCATCATCAAGCCGGGCACTCCCGTGGTGACCTCGCCGGGACGCCCCACCGCACTCGGCGTCATCCGCCGGCGCGCCCGGGAGATGGCCGCGCCCGTGATCGCCGTGGCGCCGGGCACCGGAGGCGAGGCGTCCTCGACGGCGCGGGCGTGGTTCGGCGGAGCGTCGCCGCGGGTCTGGATCACCACGCCGCAACGACGCTACACGGACCTGGAGATCGGCCTGCTGGGCGAACACCAGGCGCGCAACGCGGCCTGCGCGGCGGCCGCCTCGGAGATCCTGCTTGAGAGCTTCGGGCGCGATGTTGATCCGGACGCCCTGTCGGAGGGACTGAGGACCACGCGCCTACCGGGCCGCATGGAGATCCACGGCTCCGACCCGATGCTGGTGCTCGATGGCGCGCACAATCGCGTCTCCGCACTGGCGCTGGCACAGTCAGTCAGCGCCCTGGCCTTCAAGCGCCTTGTGCTGGTAGTGGGCATGTCGGCTGGGCACGAGCCGGCCGCCTTCCTGGCGCCGCTGGCGGGCATGGCGTCGCGGGTCATCGCCACGCAGGCCGGATGGCGCCGCGCCTTGCCGGCCGAACCGGTGGCGGCGGCGGCCCGACGCTACTGTGCCGATGTGCAGACGGTGACGCCGGTAGAGGAGGCCGTGCGCCGGGCGCTGGGAGACGCGGGAGCCGGCGACCTGGTGCTGGTCACCGGCTCATTCTACGTAGTCGGCGAGGCCGACCCGAGGAAGCTGGGCTACTCCGACTGAGCGCCGGCCTGCGGGGTGGAGGCGCGCCACGCCCGCAGGCGCTCCACCTCCAGCGCCACCAGCGTCGCCGGGACCTCGGAGTTCGTGGCGATGCGATCAATGACGCGGGCGATGTGGCGCTCCGTGGCCTCGTCCGACGCCTCGGGCGAGTACTGGTCGATGGCGTCGATGAGCACATAGAGCATATCGCTGAGGTAGCGCGCCTTGGTCTGCGGCAGCGCCCTGAGCGTGGCGGCGGACCAGGCGCGGGCCACCTGTTCGTAGATGCCGTCCCAACCCTGGGCATCGGCGGCGGCCTGGTCCTTGCGGCTATAGGTGGCGGCCCGCATGGCGGCGACGCGCGCATCGCGGTCCTGCGTCATCACCCAGTCGGCCTCTGTGTCGCCCTCGATGAGCCTGAAGCCCAGCTGCCTGCCGTTCACCTCCGACAGCGCCCGCAAGATGGCGGTCTTGTGGAGCGACGTGTTGATCGCGCCGGCCTCATTGGCGTATCTTGCATTGAGGCCCACGATCAGGGTGTCGTCAAGCACCGCCAACGCCACGGTCTTCTCCAGCGCTTGCCAGAACGAGCGGCTGGTGGTCTTGTCCTTGACGAGGTTGACGGCCCGCGGCCAGAGCGCGACGGGATCAGACGGTGTGGTTGCCATTCTCAGGGCCCCTCCGGGAGGTGACAGTGTTCGGGGAGCATTCTACCTTGGGTCTACGAGGCGGTCAAAGTCACCTGCGGTGGGTGGCGGCGCTGCCGGCGCTACTGGCGGCGAGTGTGAGCGGCGCGGACATCCGAATCGAGGGAGAGCGCCTGCACGTAACCACCAACCGAATGGAGGCCACCTTCTTCGGGCCCGAGCTGGCAGAAGTGCGCAACATCGCGTCAGACGAGCGGCCCATGTACGGGACGCGGCCCCGAACACCCTTGACGCGGGTGCAGGCCGGCGACGGTTCGTGGCCTGCGCTGCGCGTCACCGAGTGGCGCACGGGGAAGAACCCGAACGCGGCCATGCTCACGCTCAAAGACCTCGCGCGGACGGCCGTCCTCAGCGTCTCAGTGGACAGCGACACGGACGAGATCGTGGTTGAGATGTGGGCTGACGCCCGGGAGGAGGGCTTGCGATCCCTGCAGTTCGGCATCCGCAACCTGGACGCCACGGTGGGTCGCCTCCTGCTGCCGACCTCCGGGGACCAGGAGATCAAGCCAGCGACGCTTCGGCAGACCCGCACGCTCGCCTACCCCGCCGCGTGGCAGGCGCCCTTCTTCGTCTGGCAGGGCGCACAAGGGGGCATCGTCGCCTACTCGCCGGACGGCGGCGAGCGGCGAACGCTCACCGTGACGCCGCAGGGCTCCAAGGCCGACCTGCAGCTCACGACCGAGGCTCCGGCGCCGTGGGCCGCGTGCGGCCACATGCCCGCGGCCACGTGGCGCATCGACTGCTACAAGGGGGACTGGCGCGCCCCGGCCCAGCGGTACCGGGACCTGATGTACGATCGGCACCCGCCGGTACCCACGCGAGGCGGCCGGGGCTGGGTGACGCAGATCGACCGTGTCGTGGAGGTCACACGTCAGGAGGCCGCCACCTGGCAACCGCCGGCTGACGCCGACACGGCATCGGCCACGCTGGTGCGGTTCGTGGGCGCCCTGCCCCACTCCGGCTCACTGGACGCAGCCATGGCGGCCGCCACCCGCCGAGCCAAGCAGGCGGGATGCCGCGTGATGCTCGACCTCGATGTAACCACCCCCGGCGACGCCGAGAAGTGGCGCCGGCAGCTGGTGCTGAGGCCTGACGCAGCTACGGCGCTGGAGCCGCCTGCCGTAAGCCTCGCGTCGCCCGAGTGGAGGGCGCACCTGGGCGCGGTGGCAGAAGGAGCCATGGCAGAGGCGCCGACCGACGCCCTGATGCTGGTCGGCCTGGACGCCATGCCCAACGACGGCAGGCCCGAGCGCGGCGGCAATCAGGCCTTCCGGGCGGCGGGGGCCCTTTGCAGGGCCCTCCTCACGCGCTTTCCCAACCTCATCCTGGCGTCCGGCGCCGTCTGTGACGCGCTATCGCCCTTCGTCTGGTGGGCACGCGACTTCCCGAAGCCGTCGGTCGAGCCCGGCGTCTCCCGGTTCCTGTTCGGGGCGCACCTGATCGAGCCGGCAACTCCCTAAGGCGGAGCCGACTGCGACCCCTGTAGCTCATTCAGGGCTCGCGACAGCTCCTCAAGGGCGGCGTCGTAGCCCTTCTTGCTCTCCTGTGCCCGGCGCAACGCCGCCTGGGCACGGCTCAGGGCATCGGTCACAGGCGTCGGCAGTTGCGACGTCACCGGCTTGGCGCCTGCGCCGGACCCACTGCCGACCTCGGCCGCCGCCTCGGTGCGGCCTTCGACGAGCGCCTGGAGGGCCTGGTCCAGCGTCGGCCGCATGACGACTCGGTCGCCGCAGGCCAGGATCACCTGACTGATCTCTGGGATCTGCGCCGAGGTCTTGGCGCTGGCCTGGACGTAGAGCGGCATGGCGTAGACCAGCGCCTTGCCCAGGGGGATCACCAGCAGGTTGCCCCAGATGACCCGCGAGCCGCGCTGGTCGAGGAGCGAGACGGTGCGGCTGATCTCGGGCTGCGAGTTGACCTGCGCCATGATCTGCTGCGGCCCGTTCACGTTGCTGCCCTTGGGGAACCGGTAGCAGACCAGCTCGCCGTAGTGCTCGGGGTCGCACCGGGCGCACATCCAGGCGGCCAGGTTCTGCACCGCCTTTGGAGTGAATGGGGTCATCAGCAGGAACTCGGCGCCCTTCTCCCCTGCCTGCCGCATGTTGACGTAGTAGGGCGCCATGCGTCCTCCGGCGGAGCTGCCCTCTTCACCGGCATCCGTGGGATCGGACGGCACGTCCCACTGGTCCTCTTTGCCGTAGTAAATCTTTGGGCTAGTGATATGGTAAATCGTGTAGATATCACGCTGGACCCGGAACAGGTCCTCCGGGTAGCGGATATGTGAGCGCAATGACTGGGGCATCTGGTCCAGCGGCCTCATGAGGCCCGGGAAGATGCGCGACCAGGCGCGCAAGACCGGGTCCTTTGTGTCGGCAACGTAGAACCGAAGCGTGCCGTCGTACGCGTCGATGGTGGCCTTCACCGAGTTGCGGATGTAGTTGAACTCCTGGCTCACGCCGTCGTACCCGGTGCCGACAGCGTAGGGACGCGCGTAGGGGTACCGATCAGAGACCGTGTAGGCGTCCATGATCCAGGTGAGCCGGCCGTCGGCCACCACGAGGTAGGGATCGTTGTCCCAGTTCAGGAACGGGGCGACCGTCTGGGCCCGTTCACGTATGTTGCGGCGGATGAGCACGCGGCTCTCCGACGTGAGGTCCGGGGCAAGCATCAGGTTGAAGTCGCCCAGGCGCATGGACCAGGCCGTTCGTCCCATGAAGCCACCCACCTTCACGCCGCCCTTGCCGGAGTAGCGCGTCTCCTCGTTGCGCTCGGGACCGGGGTAGTGGAGCTCGTTCTGCTTGGTTCCGACGAAGACGTACTCGTCCTGCAACTCACCGTAGTAGATGCCGGGCTGGTCCAGCTTCAGTTCCGGCCGCGTCGAGCGAACCGGAATCCGTTCCATGAAGTACTCGGGCAGGCCGTCGGCGTCCACACGGTTCACTGGGCTCATGACGACGCCGTACCCGTGGGTGTACTGGAGCCGCTGGTTCACCCAGGTCTGCGCCTGCTGCGGCAGGCCGGGCACGAACATCTCGCGTGGGGCGAGCATCACCTGCCGCTCCTCGCCATTGATCAGGTAGCGGTCCACGTCGATGTTGTACGGCCCCGTGCTGGAGGGCACGCCGGGCGGGAGCCCGAAGCGGTAGTAGGTCTTCAGCGCCTGCTTGGCCTGGTAGACCCGGCCGAGCTGCGGCCAGTCCCAGAGGCGAATGTTAGAGGTCGTAAGATGCTCCACGGCCAGGTCGCGCGACAGGAGGGGAGCAGGCGTATCGAGCGCAACCGTGCGCACGGCAGTCAGCCCATAGGCCTGGCGCGTGGCCTCGATGTCGCGCTTGATGTAGGGCTCCTCGGCGTTGTACTGGTTCGGAACCACACGGAAGCGCTGCACGAAACCGGGGTAGACACCCAGCGCCAGGGCCGAGCCGACGCCCCAGAGGACCAGTCCCGCGATGGGCGGCAGGAAGGGTCGCCAGAGCCGCGTGTTGAGCCAGCAGAGCGCGGCCACCGTAAGCATGAGGCAGGCCTGGATGACCATGCCGGGCATCCGCGCGTGGATGTCCGTGTAGCCGGCGCCGACGAACTGCCCATTGTCGCTGAGCAGCAGGTCGTACCGCCCCAGCAGGTGCCCCCACGCGGCCACCGCGGCCACGACCCCTAGAAGGCCCAGCACGTGGGTCCGCACGTGGGGTGCGACCGTGGGCGTGGCTCCCGCGGCGAAGTCCACAGCGCGCTCGCCGTAGTGGATCGCCGCAGCGCCGATGGCGGCGGCCGCCAGCGTGAAGAGCAGCGTCCCCTGCAAGTAGTTCAGGAACGGGAGGCGGAAGACGTAGAAGCCGATGTCATTGCCCAACTGCGGGTCCACCTGACCGAACGCGACGGGGTGGGTGAAGAGCATATACTCAGACCAGTGCGTGGAGGCGTTGCCGCCGACCATGAGCGAGAGGAGCAGGACGATGCCCAGGCTGCCCCACCTGCCCACCGAGCGCACCATATGGGCGAAACGCTCACGTTCCTCGTCATACAGGCGCGGCTTGGCGACGGAAGCGTTCAGAGCGAAAGCAGCCCAGACGTTGGTGTAGACCAGCAAGAAGAAGAGAGTGCTCACGCCGAAGAAGAGCGTCAGCTTGGCGCCCAGGATCCCGCCGAAGACGCTCTGGTAGCCGACCTCGCCGAACCACTGGAAGTCCGTGATGATACGAACGACCTGGTAGCCGAACAGCAGGCCAAAGGCGACAAGCGCCAGGAACCCGAGGCGCAGGGCCCGCAACCACTTCGGCGTGCCCTTCGTACGGACTTCTTCTTGCATGTACCACTCCCTTCAGCCCGCCACGGGGCCGCACCTTCATAGTACACCCGAGATGTTGCGCGCGATCGACTCAGCCCTCGCTGAACGCGAAGGCGCCGTAGCCCACCACCTCGGACCGGCCTCCCGCGGTGTCTCCTGAACTGCGCAGGTCCAGCGTCGTGGCTAAACACCCGCGCCGCTTGGCAACCCTGCAGAGCGCCCGGAGCGCCGGGGCCCCGCAGGCGTTCTCGTCGGCGATGCGCCCGGGCTCCAACTCCAGCACGGCCGCGGCCGTCTGCCCGTCGATCCTCCGCGCCACGGAGTAGGGTTCGTAGTGGCTCAGGTCCGTGCTGATCACCGGGAGGACGCCGGGCGCATCCCAGACGGCCTCCAGAACGTCCTCGACCACGTCGTCGCTTCCACGCCCGCAGAGGAGCGGCAATACGGCGCACCGCGGCAGGGCACGCTGGAGGAACGGCAGCTCGACCTCCAGGCAGTGCTCGCGGCCATGGGCCGCATCGACGACCGCAACGCCGGACACGGCAGTGCAAACGGACGTGACCTCGGAGTCGGTCGGCACGTCGCCCAGCGGCGTTCGGAAGGCCGATGCCGAGGAGGCCGCCACTCCTGACACCCACACACGATGGGCCGGACCGATCAGGACGATGGTACGAAGACGGTCGGCCTGCGCCGCCAGGCAGCGCGCCGCCGAGCCCGCGATCGGCCCCGAATAGGGATAGCCCGCGTGGGGCATGACGAGGGCTCGCAGGGACGCGCAAGGGCACGGCCGCGCGGCCGCGATGTAGCCGTCGACGGCGCGGGCCAGTGCCGAGGGGCTGTCGGGATAGAAGCTACCGGCGACTGCAGGTTGACGCACGTGCGACATAGGTGTATCCTCGCTACGGTCGCGCGATGGGCGCCGTGGAGGCGGCCGCACCGCGCGAGCCGCCGGAGAACCCGATATGGCCGATGCCACAGACCATTACAGCACACATCCCGCACGGCACTGGTGCGTCGTTGAGGCAGGGCGAGTGCAATGCAAGCTCTGTCCGCGGGGATGCGTCCTGGGCGATGACCAGGTCGGCGCCTGCCGGAACCGGCGCAATGTGGCCGGCCGCCTGATGGCCGAGACCTATGGGCGCACCAGCGGCGTCGCCGTCGATCCCATGGAGAAGAAGCCGCTCTACCACTTCCTGCCCGGCTCCTCGGTCCTCTCGTTCGGCGGCATCGGCTGCAACCTCACCTGCGGCTTCTGCCAGAACTGGCATTTGAGCGCCGAGGGAACGCCGCGCGACCTGGGTGACGAGACATCGCCCGCCGCGGTGGTTCGAGCCGCCCGCAGGTACGGATGCGCAGCGGTGGCTTTCACCTACAACGAGCCCACGGTAAGCCTCGAGTACGTTATCGACGTGGCCGATGCCTGCCGTGCGGCGGGCATCCGCACCGTGGTAGTCTCCAACGGATACATCACACGTCAGGCGGCAGAGGAGCTCTACCCCCGCATCGACGCGGCCAACATCGACCTGAAGGCCTTCAGGCCTGCGTTCTACGCCGCGTGCGGGGGCAAGCTGGACCCCGTGCTGGATACACTGCAACTCATTCGCCATTCGATGGATACGTGGCTAGAAATAACGACGCTCGTAATCCCCGGCCACAACGACAGTGACGCCGAACTGCGGGCGTCGGCCGCTTGGGTTACGCAGCGGCTGGGCCCGGATGTTCCGCTCCACTTCTCGGCATTCCATCCGGCGCACCGCTTCATGGACACTCCGCCCACGCCGGACAGCACGCTGCTTCGCGCCAGGCGCCTGGCGATGGAGGCCGGCGTCCGACACGTCTACCTCGGCAACACGCGCCTCACGGAGGGCGCCGATACGCACTGCGCGGGTTGCGGCGCACTGGAGATACGCCGACGCGGCTACCAGACTGACGCGTCAGGCCTTTGCCGCGGCCGGTGCAGCTCCTGCGGCGCGGCCTGCCCGGGCATCTTTGAGGCGTGACGGCGGCACAGGCAGGAAACGAGCCTATCCGCGCCTAACCTAGGCACGAACGTCCGGCGTCGTGAGCCCGGCCGTCACGGAGCGAGGCCATGGTACGGGAGGGCATCCCGATCTTCCCACTGAGTACGGTGCTGTTCCCGCGCATGGCGCTACCCCTGCGCGTGTTTGAGCCGCGCTACCTCGCCATGGTCGCCCGATGCATCCGAGAGCGCACCGGCTTCGGCGTAGCCCTGATCCGCGAGGGCGAGGAGGTCGGCGGAGGCGCCGTGCCGGAGGTGATCGGCACCATGGCGCGGATCCGGGCCGTGCAGCACGACGACGAGGGCGACGCCCTTACGCTGCTGGCCATGGGCACCGAAAGGTACCGCCTGCTCGACTACACGACCGGTCCTGACGACTACCTCATAGGCACCACGAGCCTCTACCGGGACACGCCCCAGGACACCGATGTCGTCGGACCCCTGGCCTCAGATGCGCGCCGGCTGTTCGGGCACTACTTCGCGTCGCTGGTCTCGCGCGCCGGCATCGACCTGCCGGAGTACGACCTGCCGCACAACCCCAGCGACCTCTCCTTCGTTATCGCCGCAGTCATACAGCAGGAGGCCGCACGCAGGCAGGCGATGCTCGAGGCCCGCGACACCGCCCAGCGGCTGGCACAGGAGATTGAGATGCTGCAGGACAGCATCGAACGCTTGAATGCCATGCCGGAGGCCTCTGAGCAGATCCTCCGCTACGACACCCGCCACGCTCGCGAACTCACCAGCCGCAACTAGGCCACGCCCGCCTGCGTACTTTTGACAGGCTAGACGCCACAAGGTAAACTCCCGACCACCGCGACGCGCCGATATACCATTCCGCCGCCGCTACTATGTGCGCAGCAAGGACCTCCACGCATGCCGAAGCTGCTGGACAGCATTTCCGGCCCAGACGATCTCAAGCGCCTCGGCGGCGACGAGTTGAAGCAGGTAGCCGAGGAACTGCGCCAGGCGATCGTCGACAACCTATCCAGAACCGGCGGGCACTTCGCGTCGAACCTGGGCGCAGTGGACCTCATCGTAGCCCTCCACGCCGTCTACAATGTGCCGCACGACAAGATCGTCTTCGACGTAGGGCACCAGTGCTACGCCCATAAGATGCTCACAGGCCGCCTGGCCGACTTCCCCTCACTGCGGCAGTACGGCGGCATCAGCGGCTTCCTGCGGCGCGATGAGAGCCCCTATGACGTCTACGGGGCGGGCCACGCCAGCACATCGATCTCGGCCGCCTACGGGTTCGCCGTGGCCCGAGACGTCGTCGGCGGCGATGAGAGCGTCGTGGCAGTGATCGGCGACGCAGGCCTTACCGGCGGGTTGGCCTGGGAGGGCCTTAACAACGCCGGGCACAGCGGGCGCGGCATCACGGTAGTCCTCAACGACAACGCCATGTCCATCGCGGCCAACGTGGGCGCGCTCTCACGGTACCTCGCCAAGTTGCGCACTACGCCCTGGTACCAGGGCCTTGAGCGGAAGACGAAGGATGTCCTCATGCGGCTCCCCGCGGGCGAGATGGCCTCGCGGGCCGCGGGCGGACTGCTGAAGCACGGCGTCACAAACCTCGTGGCGCCCCGGCAAACAGGCGTGGTGTTCGAGATGATGGGCTTCCAGTACATCGGTCCGCTGGACGGCCACGACCTGCCGCTACTCAAGGATGTCTTCAGCCAGGTCCGCCGCATGAAGGGGCCGGTCCTGGTCCACCTGATAACCACCAAGGGCCGCGGCTACACGCCCGCCGAGGACGACGCGCGGCGGTACCACGCGGTGACCCCCTTCGAGCCATCCGTCGGCCTGCCCGAGAGCGGCGGTGCAGGCGCGACCTACACTTCGGTCTTCGGCGACACGCTGGTTGAGATCGCGGCAGCCGATTCGGCCGTCGTCGGCATCACCGCCGCCATGCCGGACGGAACCGGGCTGACGCGGCTCAGCGACCGTTTTCCGGCCCGATGCTTCGACGTGGGCATCGCCGAGGGCCACGCGGTCTGCTTCGCCGCGGGCATGGCCGCCCGGGGCTGCAAGCCCGTGGTGGCCATCTACAGCACATTCCTCCAGCGTTCCTTCGATATGATCGCCCACGATGTCTCACTGCAGAAGCTGCCTGTGATCTTCGCCCTCGACCGCGCCGGACTGGTTGGCGAGGACGGCGGCACCCACCACGGCGTGTTCGACCTGACCTACCTGCGGTGCATCCCGGACATGGTGGTCATGGCGCCCAAGGACGGCGACGAGCTCAAGGCCATGCTCTGGTTCGCCCATGCCCACGTCAGCGGACCCAGCGCCTCGGCCATTGCCGTCCGGTATCCGCGCGGCTCGGCGACGGGCATCGACTGGGGCAAGCCGGAACATCCCATCGAACTGGGCAAGGCTGAGGAGTTGCTGGCGGGCGGTGACGTGACGTTCGTGGCGATCGGAAGCATGGTGCGCCCCTGCTTCGAGGCCGCCACAGCGCTCAGGGCCGAGGGCATCTCGGCCGGACTGCTCAATGCGCGCTTTGCCAAGCCGCTGGATGAGGAGGCCGTCGTCGCCGCGGCGCAGCGCACCGGCAGGCTGGCGCTGGTGGAGGAGAATGCACGGACCGGCGGGTTCGGCTCCGCGGTCCTTCAGCTGCTGGCAGAGCGGGGCCTGACCTCGGTGCGGACCCGACACGTGGGGCTTCCCGACCACTTCGTGGAGCATGGCAGCCAGAGCGTCCTGCGCGCCGAGTGCGGCCTGACGGCCGAGGCCCTGATCAAGGTAGGAAGGGAGCTGGCGGCCCGCCAGGGCTGACGGGCCGCACGTCCGCTGCTGTTCGACTAGACCTCGAGCACGCTCACGGCGAGCGAGAGGCTGCGGGATTCGCCCGGCTCCAGCATGGGCACCCGGCCCGCAGCGCGCTCGGCAGGCCGGCCGCTGACGAAGGCCGTGCCGGGCTCCACGCCCACGGTGTAGGCGCCCTGGCCCATCTGCTTCCACTCCGTCAGGCAGGGCAGCGCCGCCTGCGGGTACGAGATCGCCACACCGAGGCCCTGCGGGTTCACCAGCCGCGCCTCCACCATGCCGGCCGCATCCGGCTCGGGCTGGTGGTAGTAGACCTTCTCACGGAAGCCCGGCGTGGGCGCCTCAAAGGTCGACCAACGGTCGAAGCCGTCAGCAGCCTCGGCATCGCGGGGCTCCACGGAACCGGCCGGCAGTTCCAAGCGCGAGCCCGGCTGCACCACCGGGAAACCCCAGTTCATGTGGTAGAGGAGCATCAGCGGAGCCGGCTGGAAGCCGATATTGGTGACCTGGTCCTCGATGTGGATCGCGGGCTCACCCAGGCGGCACCAGATGCGGCGCTCCATCTCCAGGCAGTCGCCGAACAGCACCGCCTCGCGCACCTTGCCGGAGACCGACACGATGTACTCGTCGCCCACCCAGCGGGCGTCGCAGCGAACCGAGGCGGCCGGCAACGAGCTGGCGCGGCCGTGCAGACCCAAGTCGGCATCGCCGTCGCGCACCGGCGGACCCATGTAGGTGTACCCGCAGGTTGTGAGCAGACCGCCGGGAAAGGTCCGTAGCCAGCCGAGGCCCGCAGGCTCAAAGTAGGCCGGATGGCGGTCGCCCATGGGCGACCGCCACGCCAGCGACATGCCGCAGAAGCGCGCCGCAGAGATGTCCAGGCCGCGGCTGGGCAGCACGGTGAACTCCAGCCCGGAGCTGTTGTGGAAGTCCACCGCCGAGACGCCGTCGTCGGCGCCGTCGGTCAGCCGCACGGGCCGGGCCGCGGCCAATTGCGACATATCGCCCACCATCTCGCGGAGCGACTTGCGACCGTAGGCGTTGGGGTTCCAGCGGGTCATGTGGCTACCTCCCTGCAGGACGCTGGGGGCTGACGATCAGGCCGTCGAAGACCGCCACGTTGGTTCGGACGTGGCAGTTGCTGCCCACCACGCACCGCTCCAACCATGTGCCTTCGAGCACCACGGCGCCGTCCCAGAGGATGGACTCCTTCACCACGGCGCCGCTCTCAACCTCGCATCCCTGCCCGATGATGGTGTTCTCCAGCACGCGGGCTCCGGGACCAATCTTGCAGTTGTCGCCGATGACCACAGGGTAGCCGATCTCAGCCGTCGGGTCGATCTCAACGTTGTCGCCGATCCAGACGAACTTGCGCTGCTGCGGCACCGGGAACTTGATGCGCACGCGGTCGGCAAGCGCGTCCAGGTGGGCGCTCCGGTAGGCGGCCAGGTCGCCTACGTCGCGCCAGTAGGAGGCCGTCAGGTGACCGTAGACGGGCCTCTGCTGCTGCAGGAGGAGCGGGAACAGGGTGCGGCCGAGGAGGTAGAAGGTGCCCCTGGGGATCAGGTCAAATACCTCGGGCTCGAACACGTAGAAGCCGGTGTTGGCCATATTGGAGAAGATGACCTCGCCCTTGGGCTTCTCAAGGAACCGGGTGACGCGCCCCTCCTCGTTCAGCAGCACGATGCCGTACTGCGACGGATCGTCCACCAGGCTCAGGCCGATCGTGGCCAGGGCCTTCTTATCCTTGTGCGCCTTCAACAGGCGACCGATATCCATGTCGGAGAGGTCATCGCCGCCCACCACGATGAAGGTGTCGTCCTTCAGGATATCCTCGGCGCGCTTCACGCTGCCGGCGTCGCCCCAGAGCTGGTCTTCGCGCTGGTAGTGCAGGTTCACGCCAAAGCGGCTGCCGTCGCCGAAGTAGGCCTCTATCTGGTCGCCCAGGTAGTGGAGGTTAACGACGATATCGACAATGCCGTGGTCGCGGAGCATATAGACGATGTGCTCCATCACGGGCCTGTTTACGATGGGTACGAGGGGCTTAGGCAGGTTGCGGGTAAGCGGGTCAAGTCGTGAACCCACACCGGCAGCCAGAATCATCGCCTTCATTGCCGTATAACCTCCCTTGGTTGGAGCCCGCTCGGGCTCAGCGTATGCGCGCGGCCCGGCTAGCCCGTGGCGAACTCGCGGACCGTCTGCGCGGCATAGTGCACCTGTTCGTCGGTCAGGCCCGGGTGGACCGGCAAGGACAGGACTTCGGCTGCGGCAAGCTCGGCCCCGGGGAAATCGCCGGCCGCATAGCCCAGCCAGGCGTAGCCAGACTGCGTATGCAGCGGGGCAGGATAGTAGATACCCGAATCGATGCCCCGATCCTTGAGGTAGGCCTTGAGTTCATCGCGGCGCGGATGCCTGATCGTGAACTGGTGGTACGTGTGGTAGGCAGCAGCCGTCTCCGCAGGCAGATGCACTGAGCCGCCCTGCAGGACCTTGCGGTAGGTGGCGGCATGGCGCCGGCGCGACGCCGTCCACTGGTTCAGGTGGCCCAGCTTCACGCGGAGGATGGCTGCCTGAATGGCGTCCAGACGGCTGCAATAGCCGATCTGGTCATAGTAGTACCCCCCGCCACTGCCGTGGAACCGCAGCTTGAGCAGGCGCGCATGGACGTCGCCCGACCGGGTCAGCACCATGCCGCCGTCGCCGCAACCGCCGAGGTTCTTCGTCGGAAAGAAGGAGAGCGTGGCGCAATCGCCGTACGCGCCCACGGGCTTGTCGTCGTACTTGGAACCGATGGCCTGCGCGGAGTCCCACACGACGGAGCACCCGTTCGCTGAGGCCAGCGCGCCAAGGGCTGTGCGGTCGGACATCTGGCCGAAGAGGTCAACGGGCATTATGGCGCGGGTCTTCGGGCCGATGGCGCGTGCGACGCTGGCCGGGTCCAGGTTGAAGGTCTCGGGGTCGATATCTGCGAACAC
Organism: uncultured Chthonomonas sp.; assembly: GCA_903885605.1. Taxonomy (GTDB): domain Bacteria; phylum Armatimonadota; class Chthonomonadetes; order Chthonomonadales; family CAJBBX01; genus CAJBBX01. The sequence goes on from CAISJD010000198.1 coordinate 16,223, forward strand.
CGGCGTCGCCCCGGCGTGGACGATCGCCTCAATGGTCGCCACGAAAGTGAACGGCGTCGTGACAACCTCGTCGCCCTTGACCACTCCGCAGGCCAGAAGCGCCAGTAGGAGGGCATCGGTACCGGAGTTCACTCCCACGGCGAACGAGGCTCCGGTGGCTTCGGCCATCTCCTCCTCAAGGGCCGCGACCTCGGGTCCAAGGATGAAGCTGCCGCTACTGAGGACCCTCTGCACGGCATCATCGATCTCGCCCTTCATGGACTGGTACTGGGACGGGAGGTCGGCTAGCGGTACTCTCAATGCAATGTCTCCAACCATTATAATATGGTGCATCACCGTGCCGGGCCGATCAGCCCGACGTCGCGCCTTCCCTTGACCCACGGCACCGCAGCGCGCAGCGGACCAGCCAGACGACCGCAGCGACGCCCAGGACCAGCGTCACCGCGAAGGCCGCCGCCCAGCCGTTATCGGCATGGACGGGAATACCGGCCGCGTTCACGTGGGGTGCGAGCATGTACTCCCGCACCCGATGACGGGCCATCACCATGCAGCCCACGCCCAGGCCTGTCAGAACCGTCGCAAGCCACGTCGCTCGCTTCGCGACGGCCAACGCCGCAAGCCCCAGGACAATGCCCAGAGCCAGCACGCCCGTATCGTGTGCTGACGCGCCCATGAACTGGCGCCCAATGCGTGGGGGCAACGCCAACAGGTACCAGACGCCAGACACCATCAGCAGGCCGGCGCCCACATGGAACCAGTGCATGCCCGTACGGTGTGCCCAGGCGGCCCAGTCCGCATCCAGCGACCGGAACCGCAGGCCCATGAGGCAGCATGCCAGCCCTGCCACTGCCGGAGCCGCCAGGACAGTATGCAGATACCGCGCCGGCAGCATGGGGTCACCCAGGTTCAGGGCGGTGCCGTATGCGCTCGCGGCGTAGATTGGCGCCCACAGCCCGGGCTCAAGCATCAGCGTCATGTTGTTGGCGAAGACGGCGGCCACCAGCAGTGTCAGCACAGCGCTCAGCCACGCCAGCGCCTGCCCCCGGTCACCGAGCCACGATGGCCGGAGGTAGGCCAGGTAGAGCCCCAGATAGGCCACGCACAGGGCCGGGATGATGAGCAACCAGCTCCAGGCCATCAGCACAGAGGAGGTGTAGAAGGCCTGGCCGTAGAGCACCTGAAGGAAGAGCAGCGGCGCCACCCCCAGCGTGATGGTGATGGCCATGGAGGCGGGAAGCAGGGCGCGCATCCGCGAGGCGAAGAGCGCGCCGGAATCTCCCTGGGGCCGACGACCATAGACCAGCAGCATCAGAAGCCCGCCCACGGTGACGTTGATGGCGAGCAGGTGCAGCGTGAACGTGAGCAGCGAGAGCGCCTTCAGCAGCGACGCCGCGGCCGGCAGTCCGAGAGGGTCGACCGGAGGTATCACCGTAGGCATAGACGGTCCCCTTCCGATCTTGCCGGCAAGGCCGCAGATGGGCCTGCCCCCTCAGCCTGCAAGGAGATCAGGTACGCGACCAGGCCACCCCGCTCCTCGTCGGTGCCGATGAATGGCGGCATGGCCCCCTTGAGCGTGTTCAGGTACTGGATCTGCTGGTCCAGCAGCGCCTTGTCCCACCCGCGTGTCGCAAACTTGATGCTGTTCAGCCCCGACACGGTATGGCAGCTTGAGCACTGGACCCGGAAGACGCTGCGGCCGATCTTGATCGGATCGTCCCAGTCCGCCTTGGCCGGCACGTGCCACCGGGAGCTGGCCAGGAGACCCAGCGACGAGATATCCGCAAGATCCGCCGGCCGCAACGAGTTCGAGTACATGTACTCGTAGATCACGTAGGGCTTGCGCACCGCCTCGCGCACCCATTCCGTTGCGCCTGTGGCGCCCAGAGCCAGGGCAGCCAGAACACAGGCGAACGTCACGTGCGTCTGCCGCGGGAAGAGCATCGGACCGAACAGGGTTCCCGCCACAAGCAGGCCTGAGAGGAGTAGCGACGCCACGGTGAACGCGGTCACCATCGGCGTGCCGCCTGAGGCGAGGAAGCGCGCCTGGTCCGGCAACGTCCCCGCGAACCAGAGCCCGGCGAACGGGATCGCGGTCGCACCGGCGATCACCCACTTGGCCGAGTAGCGCACCATGCGCTCCTTCAGCACGAGGTCAGTCAGTTGGGACGACGTGATCAGGGCATAGACGCCTGCCAGAGCGACACACACGGCGCTGCGCATGACCAGCGAGGGAAGCATGCCGGGGTTGAGCCACGCATCTGTCAGCGACTGCGTCTCGGGCCACTTGCCCGATGTGAGCATGAACGTGAGGATACCGTTGATCATCAGCAGGCTGAGCCAGGCTGAGCCGAAGTAGACCCAGCCCACGGCCTGATGCGTGCGCGGATCCATCCGGTCCCAGCCGTAGCGGTAGACCAGCGCCGCTACGATCTCGACCAGGAAGAAGACCCACTCAATGGCCCAGACCCAGGCGAAGAGGTGGATCAGCGCGGAGACGGCAGTGGGGTTGACCAGCGCGATCGTCCACCAGATGCCCACACCGGTGACCGCTCCGAAAACCAGGATCACGAGTGTGAGGAAGTTGGTGTGATGCCTGGCAAACCCCAGCACGCCGGCATCGCGCGCCCGGAGGCCCATGCGCTCCGTCAGCACGAGGAAGAGGCCACCGCCGATGGCAAAATGCGATATGAAGACATGCACGACGGCGACGGCTGCGATCAGCAACCCTCCCCCCGTCAGCGGCACGTCCCAGATCGGATAGTTCAACGCGGCGTCCTTCCCTTGGCGTGTGCGGCGCAGAGCGCGTGAGAAGTCACAGATTCGCCGCACGTCGCCGATATCCTGCACCGGCAGGGAGACGTACGGTGGGCCGGGATCATCGACCGGCGGCCTCAGTGGGCTGACCTTCGTAAGCATAACGGCCCAGGGCCTTCTGCAGCTTGGTCTGGGAGCCGAGGAGGTCGTACTCGGCGTTGATGCGGTTGGCCTGCGCCTGCGTCAGGGCGGTCTGGGCGTCGCTCACCTCCAGCAGGGGCGACGCGCCCGGCGTGAGCGTCACGCCGTTGCGGAAGCGGACCTGGGCTAACCGGTACTGCTCCTCGGCCTGGACGAGGGCCGCGCCGGTGACCTTCATGCGCTCGCCTGCCTCTACCCAGCCCAGGTAGGCCGACCGGACCTCAAGCGCCAGACCGTCCAGCACCTGCTGCTTCACGATCCTGATTGAGGCGGCGTCGGCCTGTGCCTGTACCTTGCGAGCCCTGGCGAGGCCGCCGTCAAAGAGAGGTAACGAGACCGAAGCGACGGCGGCCCAGCTGGTGGATCGGCCCAGCGCACCCACATTGGGATTGAACGAGAGGTTCCACCCGAGCCCGAAGGTGGGCATGACGCTCCGGTCCGCGAGGATCAGCCCCTTGTCAGCGGCCCTGATCTGCAAGTCCACCTGCAGCGCCTCAGGGCGTCGGCCATACGCCTCCTGCATCGCCATGGCCAACGGATCGGGCTCGGACTTGGTGTCGCCCACCTTGGCATCCTCCAGCTCCAGCGGCGTATTCTGGTCCTGGCCCATGGCGTTGTTCAGCGCGGCCACAGCGAGATCGACCCGGTTCCGGGCGGAGATGAGAACCTGCTCCGAGTTGGCCACGTCCGTCTCGGCCCGGAGCGTATCGAACCGCGTGCCGGTACCCGCCTTCAGGTAGGCCTGGGCAGTGGAGCTCCGCTCCTTGGAGTTCTTCAGCGCCTGTTCAGCTACCGTCACGAATGCCCTGGCCCGCAGGACATCCAGGTAGGCGGACCGCGCGTCGGCAACCACGGAGTTCCGGGTCCGAGCCACATCCAGCTTGGCCACGAGGTCCGAGAACTCCGCGATGGAGAGCGCGGCGCGGATCTGGCCGGCAACGTCCAGCGGCAACGCGGCCTGCACCGTGACGCCGATCTGGTTCTGGACGGTGATCGGCACATCGGCGTCGTTCAGCTTCACCGTCGTGCCCTTGTCCAAGCGGGTGCCGGTGACGGCGGCGGTGGCGGTAGGATGCGATACGGCCTTTGCTTCGCCGACCTTGCCGCCCGCCTTCCTCAGCGACTGGGAGGCAATGGCGAGCGCCTTGCTCTTGCTCACCGCGATGCCTACGGCCTGGCTCAGGCTCAGGCGCATGACGGCTGGCTGCGAGCCTGGGCGCGTAGAGGGCTGATCGTCTCCAGGGGCGGCAGCCGCCGCCAACGAGGCCAGAACCCAGGCGGCGGAAAGGCCGCCGGCCAGAACGCGTGAAACCGTCATGTGCGTACTCCTTGGTGCAGACGAGACACAAGCGCACTCGCGACGCCCGCATCCGTACACAGTATGTTGCATGGAGGCTATGTCTGCCGCACCGAACCCGGAGGCTGGGCGGCGCCGTCGGCGACGATAGCCACGACCCGTTCGACATGCGTCTCCACGAGGGCATCCCACTCCGGGCCGCAGACGCGTCCGGCCAGCAGGAAGATGGTGTGTACGTACCCCAGCAGTAGCCAGGCAAGGGTCATGGGATCGACATCTGGGCGCACTTCGCCGCGCCGTTGCCGCTCCGCGACGAAATCGGCGATGATCTGGCGGCCGGAGGCCGACTGGGCGCCGACGGCGCCCGCGAGATCTGCGTCCTGCAGCATTTCGGCCATCTGCATACGAACCAGCGCGCCGCTCTCGTGGATGCCTCGCATCATGTCGGTCAGCAGCGACTTGAGCGCGTCCCGAAGCGGGCGGTCGGCTGCCTGGGGAACCATGAGCTCGATGTGCTGCTTCCAGGAACGCTCCGACCAGCAGGCAGCCACGAGGTCGCTCTTGCTGCTGAAGTAGTGGTAGAGCAATCCCTCCGTGACGCCCACGGAGCGGGCGATCTCACGGACCGATGTGCCGCGGACGCCCTTCTCGCAGAAGAGCGCCATGGCGGCGTCCAGTATCTGTTCGCGCCTGCTCTGGGCGGGCAGGCGTTGGCTTCGGTGTGTCACGGCGTGCGCATTCCAGTGGCGGTTTGATTAAACGTTCACTCAACAGCGAGTATACCCGCCGCGGCCTCAAAGCAAGCGTCGGCCGGCTGTCTCGAGCCTCGCAAGGTAAAATGCTCGAGGTTCTCGATCCATACCGTAGCCGCGCCGGGCTAGTGTTCGCCCAACCATGAAGGAGACCACCCATGAAGGTCCGCAGAGCCGTCATCACGGCGGCGGCGCGCCGTGAGCGTGCGCTTCCGCTGCATACGCTGGTCGACTGTGACGGCGCACGCAAGTCGGTGCTGCGGATCATCGTCCAGGAGGCGTTGGGCGCCGGGGTGGAGGCGGTCTGCGTCGTCGTATGCCCCGGAGATGAGGCCGCCTATGCCGATGCGGTGGAGGAGCTGGCGCCGCACCTGACCTTCGTGCCGCAGCCGGAGGCGGAGGGCTACGGCCACGCCGTGCTCTGCGCCCGCGAGTTCACGCAAGACGAGCCGTTCCTCCACCTGATGGGCGACCATGTCTACGTTGCCCGCGGCCGATCCTACGCCCAGCAGGTGGTCAGCGTCGCCGAAACGGCCGAGTGCTCCGTCTCCAGCGTTCAGCCCACCCGCGAAGGCCTGCTTCCCTACTTCGGCGTCATCGGTGGGTCGCGCGTGCCGGGCACGCCCGACCGCTACCTGGTGGGCGCGGTGCGGGAGAAGCCATCGCCCACCCTTGCCGAACAGGAGTTGGTCATCCCCGGCATCCGCGCGGGCCACTACCTCTGCTTCTCGGGCATGCACGTCCTCACACCGGTTGTCATGGAACTCCTCGCGGACCTGTACGCCGCCAGAAGGCCCAACGAGAAGCTGGAGCTGTCGCCGGCGCTCAACGAGTTGGCCCGGCGAGAGAGGTACGAGGCGCTGGAGGTGCAGGGCATCCGGTACCCCGTGGACGTGCGTTACGGAATGCTCCTGGCCCAGATGGGGTTGGCGCTTAACGGCAGGGATCGCGACATGCTCCTGGCGCTCATCACCGAGAACCTGGCCCAGGCTGCGTCCGGCGGCGGGGCGCTCGGCCCCATGGCTCCGTTGCCGTGAGCGCGCCCAGCCGGCTGGTCGGCATCATCACTGCGGACGACGCCGACCTCCGAAACAGCACGCTGGAGCGCGCATGCGCCGGGATGTCGACCGAACAACTGCTGGCCGAGGCCGCCGCGCTGGAGGTGTACCGACGCCAGGAGCCCAACCTCTACCAGCGTGTGCGCGCCTGCTTCTTCCTCTACGCCCTGCACCGCTTCCACCTGCCGGCCCGGCCGGACCTGCCGTCCGGCGGGCGCCTGCCCTACGAGGGCTACCTGCACGTGCTGGAGAGGCGTTTCGAGGAGGCCATCCAGCGGTTCCTCCGCACGATGCAGCGCAACGGCCCCAGCGACGGGCTCTCCAGCGCCCTGGCCGCGGCATACCACCGGCTCGGGTTCCAGACGCTGGCCGACCAGGTGCGAAGAAGCGTGCGTTCCGTGCGCGGCAACCAGTGGATGTTCCGCACGGGCCACCCCCAGGACCACCCGCTGCGCATCCGTCCTGAGATGCTCGACCGCGCACCCGACGGCGGCTTCCCCATCCTGCGCGAGCGGACGCCCGTTCGGATGGACTTGAGCCACAGCGGATGGAGCGATATCTTCTTCCTGGGCATGGACTATCCCGAGGGAGCGCGCGTCCTCAACGTCTCCATCGACCTGGCGGTCCACGGCCGCGATCCCAGGCCCGTGCCGCCGGTTCAGGCCTTCCTGCGAGTGATCGATGAGCCGGTCATCCGGCTGGCCAGCATCGACCTCTCCGTCGAGCGCCGCATCACCGAACTCGGCGAGGTCTTTGACTTCGCGCGCGATTACCTCGGCCTGCTGAAGGCAGCGCTCATCGCGTCCGGTATTGTGCCTCCGGGGATCGAGGGCTCGGGCCAGAGCCTGGAGGAGCTACTCGCCACGGTAGTCGGGCCGGGCCTCGGGCTTGAGCTCGTCAGCAGCGTCAACGACATCCCCAAAGGGTCGCGTCTGGCAGTCTCCACCAACCTGCTGGCCTCGCTCATCGCCGCATGTATGCGCGCCACCGGCCAGACGGGCCGACTGACCGGCGCCCTGGACGAGCGTGAGCGGCGCACTGTGGCGGCTCGAGCCATCCTTGGCGAGTGGCTGGCCGGCTCCGGCGGAGGCTGGCAGGACAGCGGCGGCGTCTGGCCCGGCATCAAGCTGATCACCGGCCGGCGGCCACAGCCCGGCGACCCGGAGTACGGAGTGAGCCGCGGAACACTCCTGCCGGCACACACGGTCCTGGACGACGAAGCCGTCTCGGCCGAGGCGCGCCGACGCCTGGAGCAGAGCCTCGTGCTGGTGCACGGCGGCATGGCCCAGAACGTTGGCCCGATCCTTGAGATGGTCACGGAAAAGTACCTGCTGCGATCCGAGGCCGAATGGCTGGCGCGGCGGGAGGCATCGGGTGTCTTTGACGACCTCGTGTCGGCGTTGCAGGCGGGTGACGTCGAGCGGATCGGCGCGCTCACAACGCGGAACTTCACCGGGCCGCTGCAGACCATCATCCCCTGGGCCTCGAATCAGTACACCGAAACCCTCATCGCCGATGCCCGGACCCGCTTCGGCGCCGATTTCATGGGTTTCTGGATGCTGGGCGGAATGTCGGGCGGCGGCATGGGGTTTCTCTTTGAGCCGCAAGTGCGCGCCCGAGCCATGGACCAGATGCAGGACCTCATGTCGTCGGCGAAGCGGCGGCTGGAAACAGGCCTGCCATTCGCCATGGAGCCGGTGGTCTATGACTTCGCCATCAACGAGGCGGGCACTTTCGCCGACCTGATGGAGGAGGCGACCGACGTCATGCCGCCGGGCTACTACGCCCTCGCCGTGCCCAACCTGGTCAGGACGTCGAACCTGCCGGACACTGACGCCCGTCAGGCAGACCTGGACCGCTTCGGCCGCGCCTGCCGCGACCGCGCCGACATGGCCGCACTGGTGCCCGAGCTATTCCACCGGCTTCTGCCCCGGAGGACCCACGCCGGCGAGGCCAACGGAGCCCTGGACGAGCTACTACGCGAAGCGGGCTTCGACGCCGAGGAGCACGAGGCCATCCGCGAGGACCTGCGCGGGGGGCGCATCGGCCTGGCGCAGAACCGCCTGCCGGTAAACACGCAGATCACCGACGTGCTGCCCGAGGACACGCTGGCGCCGACAGATTGCACCCCCGCGATGGCCGAGCGGGCGGCCGAAGCGCTGCGACACGGCGAGGTGGCCGTCGTCACACTGGCAGCAGGCGTGGGGTCACGCTGGACCCAGGGCGCCGGGGTCGTTAAGGCGCTCCACCCCTACGCAAAGCTCTCGGGCAGGCACCGGACGTTCATCGAGACACATATCGCCAAGGTGCGCCGCGCGGCACGGGAGTACGGCACGGATCCCCTGCATGTCGTTACTACAAGCTACCTGACCCACGCGGCCATCCGCGATCGCCTGGCGGCCGAGGGCGACTACGGTAGCCCGGCGCCCATCATCCTCTCGCCGGGCCGCTCGATCGGCCTTCGCATGGCGCCCATGGAGCGCGACCTGCGGTTCCAGTACGAGGAGATGCACCACCAGGTGCTGGACGCCCAGGCGCAGAAGGTGCGCGAGAGCGCACAGGCCGCCATGATCGAGTGGGCCCGGTCGGCTCCCGAGGGCAGCGATTACCGGGACAACGTCCCGACGCAGTGCGCCCATCCCGTAGGCCACTGGTACGAGGTTCCCAACCTGCTGAAGAACGGCGTCCTGCTCCAGATCCTGCGCCTGCGGCCCCAGACACGGTACCTGATGCTCCACAACATCGACACCCTGGGCGCGGAGCTATCGGCGGAGGTGCTGGGCCTGCACATGCAGCAGGGCGCGGCGCTGAGCTTCGAGGTGATCACCCGGAGGCTCGATGACCGCGGCGGCGGGCTGGGACGCGTGGACGGCAGGCCCCGCCTCGTCGAGGGGCTCGCCATGCCACGCGAGGAGAGCGAGTTTGGGCTCACCTACTACAACTCGCTTACCACCTGGATCAGCGTGGATGACCTGCTCTCGCTCTTCGGGCTCGACCTGGAGGCCCTGGCTGACGCGGCGCGGGTGGCCGACGCCGTTCGCGCAGTGGCCGCCAGGATGCCCACCTACATCACGCTGAAGGACGTTAAGCGGAGATGGGGACACGGGCAGGAGGACGTACTCACCGTGGTGCAGTTCGAGAAGCTATGGGGCGATATGACGGCACTGCCGGAGCTGGAGTGCCGTTACGTGGTGGTGCCGAGGCTTCGGGGCCAGCAACTGAAGGACCAGGCCCAGCTAGACGGCTGGCTCCGCGACGGATCGGCGGCCTACATCGACAGCCGCTGCGACTGGCTCCCCTGACCGCCGTCGCGCCGGGACGCCCGCGGGAATGCGGGACGACCCGGCGCAACAGGCGGGTCAGGGAGCGGCTGTGAGCGTCAGGTCCACCTGTATGGGCACGTCGGGCCGCGCCAGGTCGCAGTCCTTCCGCGCCTCGGCGTAGCCCGACCTGATCGCCACCACCGTGTATGAGCCTGCGGGCGCCCAGAAGCCATAGTCGCCTGCGTCCTGCGTGATGCCGCTGGCAATCACGCCGCCTCCGGGCCTGGCAAGAAGCGACACGGACGTGCCGCCGAATCCTGCGCCTCCAGCCCAGGTGACCTTGCCACGGATGTTGCTCGGCCCGGGCGGGATCTCGCCGACGGGCGGCGACAGGACGATATCGCCCACAGTGTTGGATCCGGCCCCCAGCGGCAGGTCGAAGATGATGGCCTTGTCCTCGAAGCCCGTGGCCCTGGCGACGCCCACCTGAAGTTGCGGACCACCGAGTCCCACAGGCAGCCCCGTAATCGAGACAGCGCCGTCGGCGCCGGAGACGGCCGAGAGGCCGCTGACGAGCACCGTAGCCCCGGCAATGGCTGCCAGCGTATCGGATCGGACCACACGGGTGGTGATGTCGGCCGTATAGCCCACATCGGAGAGGTAGATATCCGCCAGGTCGGTGGTCTTGCCCGCCTCAAGCGTCGGCAATGCCTGGCTCAGGGCCTTCATACCTGTGGCGGTCACAGCGATGCGGGTCGTCGTGATCGGGACCGCGGTGAGCACGAAAGAGCCGTCCGCACCCGTCGTGGCTGTGGCGCCGCCTGCCGTGACGGTGGCGGCCGGGCTGGGCGCAGCAGCTGTGGTCACCAGCATGATGCGTCCCCGAACGGTCGCAGTAGCCGTCGTGCCGCCGCCGCCGCCGCCGCCGCAACCGGTGAGCGCGCCCATCAGGGCGACCGCGGCGGCGCCCGGCATCAACAACGCAAGCATCCGCCTCAATGTGGGTCTCCCTCCCCCTCGTCCCGCGCGGCTCAACGAACCACCACCACAGGCACTACAGCGCGAGCGGCCTCGCCAAGGTCGTTGCGGGCCGTCACGGTCATCAGGTACGCGCCGGCCGGCACGGAGATGCCCCGGTCGTCGCGGCCGTCCCAGAAGAGCGACTGCGTTCCCGCAGGCACCGCGCGCCCGGAACTGACCTTGCGAAGTGGCGCACCGGAGGCCGACCGGATCTCGGCTGTGACGGTGGCGGGGCTGGTGACGTCGAAGGCGACGCGAACCGGGCCGCCGGCCGACCGGGACGGGATCGCCTGGAGGGCAGTGAGCCGCAACGCTGATTGCGACGAAGCCGAGGCCTCGATGCGCAGCGTGCGCGTCGTCTCGCTGCCGGTCGTGAAGGCCAGCCCTCCGGCGGTGCGCAGGTCCACCCGGCGGCCGGTGGCCTCATCCACCGCAGTCAGGCGGACGGTGCGCGGCACGCTTGCCAGGCTGGACCACGCGAACCGGTAAGCGGTATTGGGACTGAGGCCCGAAGCTACGCACTGCCAAACGGTAGCCTGCCCCAGCGCACGGATGTCAGACCAGTAGCGCCCCGACTGGCCGGCCCAGTCGGAATGCACGAACGCCAGGGCAGGCGTCGAAGACGCCGGCGCGGGCGGCGCCAGGGCATCAAGCGCCGCGTCATAGCCGCCGTGACCAGCCACGGCCTGACCGAAGGCTGCAGAAGCGCCGGCGCCGTCCGCCGAGGTCGTCGTCAGGCGGACGGCCCATCCTGCGGACGCCTCCGGCGTCGGAGTGGCCGATCGTGCGGACCGCGCCGACGACGCCGACGACGGGTTCGTAACGCTCATCGTCACGCCCTCGGAGACCAGCACGCGAATCCAGTACCCTCGCCATGGCTCCAGGTTCTGGGCTGGGACGTAACCCAACTGGGAGTCGAACCCGAAGACGACGACCTGGCCGACCGACGGGAGGGTCTGGGCCACGATCCACCCGTTCGTCACCGCGGTGGCAAGCGTCACCGGCACGTTGTCGGCAAGGTACTGGAACCGCAATGCCGAAACCGGCACCGTGGCCTCATAGGGGTTGCCGATCTGGTTCCACCCGTGACGGAGCTGCACCGTGACCTCGGGGTCCATCACCGTGGAGCGGCCGATCACCTTGACGGCTCCGCCGCCGGCCCAGTTCATCCAGTATCCCTTGCCGGGCTCCAGCGGATCGAGGCTCGGGCTGCGGCGGTACTTGTCGTCGCCGGTGACCGACTGGTCCCACCGCGCCATCAGCAACGACCCCTCGGTGAAGAGCGGCAGCGAAGTCGTCGGGTTCAGGAGGGCATCGACCGGCCGCGCCTGCAGGGGACGTAGCGGCAGGGAGAGCATCGTCAGGCCCGAGGGCAGTGTGTGGACCCGTGTATCGACCTCCGTGCCGACGGTTAGGACCAGCACAGCCTCGCCGAAACCGAGGTTCACACGCCGCACCACAGGCACGCCGGAAGCGCCCGTGAAGGTGAGGGTCGCGCGCCTGGGCCGCGCGAAGAAGGCTTCGTCGACCGTGGCGCTGAAGGCGCCCTGGGCCACCGTGACGTCTCCGCTGCTGAGGCCGTCCGCCTCCATCCGCACCACGCCGCTATCGGCGCCCACCACCACTCCCCAGAAGTTGCGCGGCGCAGCCAGTGTGCCCATGGCCCTGGGCGCCATCGCCAACCTCGAGTTGAGGCCGTTCACCGGGAAGTCCATCACCACCCTCATGCGGCCCGCATGGGTCGGGTCGCCGCCAATGGTGTTGAAGAAGGTCGGGGCCACCGATCCGACGCCGTCCTGGATGTCGGCGCGCTCGTACTGGGCGCCGAGGAAGAAGCGGGTCGTCGTCGTGTAGTCGGTGTAGATCGGGTAGACGGTGCCCGCCTTGTCCACCTCGTCGCTGTTGCCCTGGGCGTCGAACGCGGTGGTGTAGTGCGAGAAGACGCAGCCGACGCCGTAGTCATCCGCCGCGTCGGTGTCGGGGCGCAGGTTCGACACCATCGTGTAGAGCTTGCCTCCGGGGGAGACGCTGGTGTCGAGGACGTACTGCCGCTGGTACCAATCGGTGAATGGGAGCCCCTCCACCGTCGGAGCGCCGACGGAGGCCAGGGCCTGCGACGCGATAGCCACCAGTTTCGGCGTGGAGTTGCCGGCGGTCGGGTCGCCCGTCAGGGCAGCATAGTAGGCCCGGTTGAACTCCGAGAAGAAGCCCGGCGCCTCGGTCCAGACCTTCAGCCACGCAGAGCCGGACATCTGGAGGCGCGGGATCAGCATGGAGGGGAAGCCCACCTCGTTGGCAACGCTCGCCTCCTTCGAGACCGGGAAGAAGCGGTCGTTCCCGAGCGCGGGCTGGTTCAGCAGATCATACCGGTCAAGGGAGGACCAGAGCGGGTCGGAGGGCGCCAGGTCTCCCAGCGTTCCGCCATAGGCCTGCGAGGCCACGGTCTTCAGGGCGGGCAGGGCTGCGCTGAGCGTCGCCACAGTCGCCGCACGCGCCATGCCGCGCTCCCAGGCGTCGAAGGCCGCGCCGTGGGTCCCGCGGAAGGCCAGGGCCAGCATCTGGGTCATGCTCAGGAGCATCGATTGCGCCGAGTTATACTGCGCGAGCGTCACCTCGCCGGTCGATGCATTGTAGACGCCGCCGGAAAGCGCGTTGGGATCCGTGATGATCTGCCCCGCCGGCAGGGAGTCGCCGTCGATCAGGGTCAGCGTGCCGCTCCAGCTCGGCTCGCCGTAGATGGCCACCAGCTGCGGATAGATGACGCCGAACGCGGCCTGCAGGTCGATCTGAAGCGCGGCAGGCCAACTACCCGCCGTGCCCGTGGCCGGGAAGGCGAGCGTAAAGCCGCTCCCACCGCGCGACAAGGGCGCGGGGTTCAGCACCTTGCCGTTCCGGCGAACGAAGACGACATCCGGTATGCCGGGGAACGGGCGTTGCCCGCGCAGGCGACCCCCGTAGACCGCCGACAGGTAGCGTGCGGCCCCTGCGGCACGAGCGCGCCGGGCACGGTTCACCGCATTGGCCGCCAGCGTCCGGAACGTCGCCGGATTGGCGTCGCGGCCGGCGTCAATGATATGCGCATGCATCGGCCCGGAGGCCACGGCGGCAAAACGGCGGTTGCTGACGTTGTGGTTCGTCTGGCCTGCCGCACCCATCGCGAGGCAGGCTGCGGCCAGTATCACCGCCCGAGTTGGTTTGGACGCCACACGCTCCCCTTTCGCGGGCCAGGCCGGCGGCCCAGTGCTGCGTGGTCCGGCAAGATCGCCGGCGAAACTGCGATTCTTACGACGGTCCGCCATGAAGCGGTTCCCCTGACCCATCCGTGGGCGGTATCATGGTGACTAATCGCCACAACGCTAACAGAATGGCACACCTCCGCTATACCTCACCGCACCAAGGACTCCATCGTGACCAGCAACACCTACCACGACCTGGCCGCCGCAGGCGCACGGCTACCCATCGCCACCGACATGGTCCTGCGCGAGCAACCCGACCATGAGGCGATCCTGACGGACGGCGTCCGCTTGGGCAAAGTCATCGAGCAGGCGGCGCACCGGTACCAGACACCACTAGCGCTGCCGCTCATGGACCTTACCATAGAGAAGGCGGAACTTCTCGCCACGCAGGGGATTAACCCCCAGTCGGCAGCCACCTTCCACTTCTCCGCCGCCCCAGGCGGAGAGGCCCGGGAGCGTGCGGCGTCCGCCCTCTCGGGACCGGGCCTCGCCCGACACGCCGCGAACGTCGGAGCGGTCCGGTACGTCGCCGAGCAGACCGACCTGATCGCGTGCGGGCTCGCCATCGGCCCCTTCTCGCTGATGACCAAGCTCATCGCGGACCCCATCGCCGCCATCTACATGGCCGGCATGGGCCTTACCGGGCAGGACGACCCAGAGGTGCTGCTGGTCGAGCAGACGCTTGAACTGGCCCAGATCGCCGTAGAGCGCTCCCTGGCCGACCAGATCGCCGCCGGCGCACGGATGATCGTGATCGCAGAGCCCGCCGTCAACTCGGTCTACATGTCCCCCAAGCAGCTAAGGAAGGGCTCCGACATTCTGGAGCGCTTCTTCACCCGTCCCATGAAGCGCCTGCGCGCCATGCTGCGCGAGGCCGACGTCGACCTGTTCCTCCATGATTGCGGTGAGTTAGTGGACCCGATCCTCCATGCCCTCGTCGCCATGGAGCCGCACATCCTGAGCCTCGGTAGCTCACGCCTGCTCTGGGAAGATGCGGCCAAGGTGCCCGACCATATCGTCCTTTACGGGAACCTGCCCACCAAGCGGTTCTACGCCGACGACCTGACCGAGGCCATGGTAGCCGAGCAGAGCCGCGAAATCGTGCGGCGCATCCGGGCCACGGGCCACCCCCACATCCTGGGGAGCGAGTGCGACGTACTCAGTGTGCCGGGGAAGCACGCCGCCATCTCAGGCAAGGTGGCCGCCTTCATGGAGTGCGACTGCCGGTAGCCCATGACTGCGCCACCGAGGGCCGACTGGGAGCCGGAGAGCCACCGCCCGTGGATCCGCCGCAATGTGGCGGCTCTTTCGGCGTACTACTTCAGCTACTTCGCCGCAGTGGCGTTCATCTCGCCCCACGTGCCGGTCTACTTCCGTGCCGCAGGCTTCAGCTACACGGAAGTGGGGCTACTGCTGGCCATGGCCAGCGTCGGCGGCGCGCTCGGGCTTATACCCGTCGGCATCCTTTCCGACCGGACGGGGCTCCGGCGGGCGTTCATCGTCACGGGTTCGCTCATCCAGGGCATGGCCTACCTCGTGATGCCCCAGGTCAGTTCGCTCGCCGGGCTGGCGGCGCTGCAGTTCGTGGCGGGCCTGGGCGGGACGGTCGGCATCTCGGTGGCGGCGGCATTGGGCGCCGATGTCTTCGAGAACCGCTCGGCGGGTCGCATGTTCTCCATCGCGCGAGCATGGGGAACCGCCGGCTTCGTGGTCATTATGGTCATCAAGCTGGGGGCGCCGCACCTGGGCGACGCGCCGGGCTTCTTCATCTGGATCGCGGGGTTCTGCGCCGTATCGGGACCGATGACGCTGATGGTCAAGCGGGTCCGCGCCACGAAGCGGACCGGGCGCACCAACTGGCGCGACGCCCAGGCCATCCTGTCGAGGCCGGGCGTCAGGCCGTTTGTGCTGGCCTACTTCCTGGCCTACCTTGCGATGATGTGCCTCTCGGGCAACCTGAGCCTCTATGTGGCCTCGTTCGGCGCCGCCGCACCGGTCTGGTTCGTCTCGGCCGCCTTCATCGTCAGCGCGGGCATCGAATTGCCCGGCCTGCTCGTCTGGGGCGGCGTCTCAGACCGCATCGGCCGCCTCAAGCCGCTTCGGCTGGCATTCGCCATCCTGCCGCTACGGCTGGCGGCCTACGCGCTACTGGTCAGCCCGTGGCCCGTGCTGGGTCTTCAGACGCTCCATTGCCTCACGTTCAGCGTATTGGCCGTGGTGCCCTTCGCGTTCATGAACGACCTCTCAAGCGCCAGCCGGAAAGCCACCGGCCAGAGCATCCTCAATGCGGCGGGATCGGCTGCCTGGGCCGTGGGACCACTTCTCGCCGGCATAGTAGCGGACAGGGTGGGCATCCGATTGCTCTACGGCTTCCTCGCCTGCATCGCTGCGGCAGGCGCCGTGGTGCTCTTTACCACAGTGCGCGAGCCCGAGCCGCTGGATCAGGTGCCCAACCGCACGTAGACGCCCTCGTTCACCTCGAGCCCCTGTGGATTCCGGACTGCGTAGTGCCAGAGGCGATCGGGCCGCCGGAAGCCGTCCGCCGTGGCGGCATTGCCGCAGACGCCGTCCTTCCGAACCGCGATGACCGAGGCGCCGCTGCCCTGCTTGCCCGGCCGCTTGCGGAGCAGGTAGCGGATGGTCTCCTCGCAGGCCTCCTGCGGCTCCATGCCCGTCTCCATGAGCATGATGATGCGATAGGAAAGGCAGGCCTTCATCATTTCGTCGCCGTTGCCCGTGGCGCTGGCGGCCCCGACCTCGTTATCGACATAGAGGCCCGCGCCGATGATCGGCGAGTCGCCCACGCGGCCCGGAACCTTCCAAGCCATGCCGGAGGTGGTGCAGGCGGCGGAGAGGTCTCCGTGGAGGTCCACGGCGCAGATGCCGACCGTGTCATGCGAGTCGGAACCGGCGGCGGGCGTGAAGTGCGCCACTTCGGCGGTGGTGCGGTCTCCCAGCCACTCGGTGTAGTGGCGGCGCGAGGTCTCGGTGTGCAGCTCCTCCACCTTGAACCCCTGCGCAAGCGCGAACCGCCGAGCGTTGCCGCCCACGAGCATGACGTGCGGGGTCGCCTCCATGACGCGCCGCGCAACGTAGATTGGGTTGCGGATGCCCGTGAGGCCCGCTACGGCGCCGGCGCCGTGGGTTCTGCCATCCATGATGGCCGCATCCAGCTCGATCACGCCCTCTGCGTTGGGCAGGCCGCCCGAACCGACCGACAGCACCTCGGGGTCATCCTCCACAGCGGCAGCGGCCAGGGCCACGGCGTCCAGAGAGGAGCCGCCCCCCGTGAGCAGGCCCCAGGCGGCGGTGCAGGCGTTGGCGCCGTACTGCCAGGTTGCGATGATGACCGGCAAGTGAGACATCGGTGACTCCCGTCGGTTGGTCGGATATGGGTCAGGCTTTGCCATAGGGCGAAGCGCCGCGGCGGTAGGCCTCGGCAAGCAGCTCTACCGTATGCGCCACTCGGATCGTGGAGCCGGCTCGCGCAAGCCCCTCGCGCATCCAGGCGATGCAGCCCGGATTGCCCGCGGCCACCACGGGCGCGCCGCTGGCGATGATGTTCGCCACCTTCCGATCGAGCAACGCCGTGGCCGTCTCGGGATGTGTGACGTTGTATGTGCCGGCGCTGCCGCAGCAGAGGTCACTCTCCGCCAGCGGGACCAGCTTCAGACCCGGGATGGACCTTAGCAGGGCGCGCGGCGGCGACGTAACGCGCTGCGCGTGGGCCAGGTGGCAGGCATCGTGGTAGGCCACCGTCACGTCCAGGCGGCCCGTGGGAGGCTCAACCCCAAGATCCACCAGGTACTCCGATATGTCGCGTGTACGGGTGGCCAGTGCGGCGGCGCGGGCAGCGTAGCGGTCGTCATCGGCCAGTAGCTCGCCGTACTCGCGCAGCGTGGAGCCGCACCCGGCCGAGTTGGTGACCAGAGCGTCGTAGTCTGCTCCCTCCAGCGCGTCGATGAGTGCCCTGGCGCGCTCACGGGCACGCTCACGGCGGCCCGCGTGGGCGTCCAGCGCACCGCAGCACCCAGCCGAGCGCGGGCAGACCACGTTGCAGCCGCACCGCGACAGGAGTTCGGCGGTAACACGGTTCACTTCGGCGAAGAGAACGCTCATGACGCAACCGTCCAGCAGGCAGACCGTCCGTCGCGCCTTGCCGACCGCAGGCGTGAAGGCGGGCAAGCGTCCGCCTGACCTGCCCGTACCGGACAGCGGCACGGCCGCCTCGTCGGATTGCCCCCCGGTCAGGAGCCGGGCGAAGAGGCCCGGCATGGCGGGCGCCTTTCGGAGGATGCCGGCTACCATCGAGAGCCCGGTCAGCGAGGCGCCCAGTCGGCTGCGGTCGGTCAGCGTGTCGAGCAGCATGCCGCGGGCGCCGACCTCGGCGGCGGGGCGAAGGCCCTCCTCCTCGATGCGCGCCCGGAAACCCTCAATAAGCGATCCGTAGCGAACGCCGGAGGGGCAGACGGCCTCGCAGGCGCGGCAACCCAGGCAGTTGTCCAGGTGGGCCAGGGCGGCGGCGTCCATGGCGCGGCCGCCGTCGAGCAGATGGCGCATGAGGTAGATGCGGCCGCGTGGCGACTCCGCCTCGTTCGCCGTGAGCTTGAACGTGGGGCAGGCATCCAGGCAGAAGCCGCAGCGGATGCAGCCGGCGGCGATGTCGGCGGGGCTCTTCTGGCTCATATCCTGCCTGCGAAGCGCCCGGGCCCGAAGGCGCAGGCGGGATCGAGGGCGGCCTTCACCGCGCGCATGAGGGGCAACTGGGCGGCGGGAACGCGCCACGCATCGCGGGTCGCTCGCTCCGACTGCGGCAAGCGCGTCCAGCGCAGGTGGCGGCATCCAGCAGCGAAGAGGCGGCGCTCGATGTCGTCCAGCGGCTCGCGGAGCGTCACTTCCGCCTCCAGGACGCCGACGGCTACGTGGGCCGCGGCGCGGCTCAGGCATGGCTCCAGCGAGCGGCAAAGCCCCTCCAGGGCCGTGGGCACGGTTGCGGCCCGCAGCCACGCCACGCCCGGCCCGGGAATGGCCGGAGGAGACGGTTCGACCTCGGGCGGCGTTGCAGCCTCGGCCTGCATGCCGCAACCGGCCGCCACGCGCCGAGCCTGCTCGATCTGCCATGCCACCGTGTCGCTGCCGCCGCTGAACTCCACCGTCAGAGCCGTCCCGACGCCGTGGGTGGCCGCCAGGCACGTCGGCAGAAGCCGCGCCAGATGCAGGGCCATTCCCGCGGCCACTGCGTCAGCCAGGCTGGGCGCTGCCGGCGAGAGCGTCGAGCAGACAGGGGGCAAGGGACGGGCTCGGAGCGTCAACTCGGTGATGAGGCCCAGAGTGCCGTGGGAGCCGCAGAAGAGCTTGCCCATGTCGTAGCCCGCCACGTTCTTGACGGTGCAGCCCCCGAAGCGCACCTCTTCGCCGTTCGAGAGCGCTGCGCGGAAGCCGAGCAGCTGGTCGCGAGGCAGGCCGTAGGCGCACTGCCGCCGCCCCTGGGCGTTGGCCGCCACCAGTCCGCCCACCGTCTCACTGGGCCGCGAGCCGAGGCCCAGGGCGGCGAACTGACCTGCCTCGGCGAGGGCCGACTGGAGGGCGCCGGCGGTGACGCCCGGCTCGACAACTACGGTCATATCGTCCGGTGAGTAGGCGAGCACGCGGTTCATGCCGGTCATGTCGATGGCGAGCCACTCGACGCCGCGCATCAGGTTGGCCTCGGCCAGGCGCATCCCGGCGCCGACCGGCACGATGGAAAGCCCATGGCGAAGCGCGCGGCTCACCTCGCCCGCGGCCTCCGCGCGCGAGGCCGGAGTGACGACCTCTGCCGGCGGCCTGTCGGCCACGAAGGGCCAGAGCGCGGCCATATCGGGTCGGGTTGCGCTCATGCCGGGACGGCCTCCGCCGAGGGTTCGGGCACGATCTTGCCGGGATTGCACAGGCCCGCCGGGTCGAAGGCGGCCTTCACTCGGCGCATGGCGGCGAGGTCGGCCTCGGAGAACATGAGCGGCATGGCGTCGCGCTTCTCCACGCCCACGCCGTGCTCGCCGGTGATGGAGCCGCCGACCTCCACACAGAGCCGCAGGATCTCCTCATTGGCGGCCAGGACGCGGCGCAGTTCGTCCGGGTCGCGCTCGTCGAAAATCACGCAGGGGTGCAGATTGCCGTCGCCCGCATGGAAGATGTTGCAGAGGCGGACGGAGTGCCGCTCAGCGATGGCGCGAATCCGGGCCAGGACCTCCGGCAGGCGGCTACGCGGGATCAAGCCGTCCTGCGTCACCTTGTTCGGAGCCACACGGCCCAACACGCCGACGCCTTGCTTGCGGGCGAACCAGAGGCGCGCGCGCTCCTCCTCGGATGCGGCGGCGCTCACGCTGCGTGCGTTGTGCTCGGAGCAGAGGTCGCGCACGGCGGCGGTCTCGGCGTCGAGCCCCGGCCCCAGCCCGTCCAGCTCCACCAGCAGCAGAGCCTGTGCGTCGCGGGGAAAGCCCATGGCGAAGGCGTCTTCCAGGGCGTTGATGATGATGCTGTCCATCATCTCCAGCGCACAGGGGACGATGCCCAGGGCGATGATGCGGCTCACCGTGCGCGAGGCGTCGTCCACGGAGCCGAAGACCGCCAGCAGCGTGCGAACCTGGCGCGGGTTCGGCGTGAGGCGCACCGTCACCTCGGTCACAATGCCCAGCGTGCCCTCGGAGCCCACACAGAGGCCCACCAGGTCGTAGCCGCAGGGCTCGTCGGCGTCGGAGCCCAGCTCCACGACCGAGCCGTCGGGGAGCGCCACGGTCAGCCCGCTCACATGGTTGGCCGTCACGCCGTACTTCAGCGTATGGGGACCGCTGGCGTTCTCGGCCACGTTGCCGCCGACCGTGCAGGCGGTCTGGCTGGAGGGGTCGGGCGCATAGTGGAGCCCGTAGGGCGCCGCCGCCCGCGTAATGGTGGAGTTGATGCAGCCGGCCTGGGCGCGGAGGCGCAGGTCGGCGGGGCTGACGCTGAGGACACGGTTCATGCGCATGATGCTGATCACGACCCCGCCACAGAGCGGCGTGGCCCCGCCGGAGAGGCCCGTGCCCGTGCCGCGCGGCGTGAATGGAACGCCCATGCGAGCGCAGAGGCGCACCACGGCGGCGCACTGCTCGGTGGACTCGGGGTGGACGACCACGTCCGGCCGGCCCTTGTGGATCGTGTAGGCATCGCACTCGTAGGCCAGCATCTCGACGGGATCGGTGAGCACCTGGTCGGCGCGGAGCATCGATCGTAGCTCCGTCACCAGCCGGGTCAGGGTCTTCTGCGACGGCGCCTGGCAAAGCATACTCCGAGTATACCGCTGCAGGCCGCGCGCAAACGGTCCATAATACCGAGCCCGCCCGCAGGGCCCATAGCCGATGCCGACCGGAGGAGACGCCACGTGACCGAGACCGCCAAGGGCTACCATGTCCTGACCTGGGGATGCCAGATGAACGAGGAAGACTCCGAGCAGATGGGGCTCTACCTCGAGCAGCTGGGCCTGGCTCCCGTGGCAACCGCCGCCGAGGCCGACGTGATCCTGCTGAACACCTGCTCTGTGCGGCGAAAGCCCGAGGAGAAGGTCTTCAGCAAGCTGGGCGAGCTGCGGGAGCTGAAGGAGGAGCGGGCAGGCATCGTGGTCGGCGTCTGCGGCTGCATGGCGCAGATCGAGCACGAGGAGATCCTGCGCCGGGCGCCCTTCGTCGACTTCGTGGTGGGAACCGGCCAGATCTCAGCGCTACCGGACCTGGTGCGCGCCGCCTGGGCCCGCACCGACGGCCAGGCGCCCGCCGCCGTTCGGCGCAAGGGCGCCGGTCGGGCGCTAGACCTGCCCGAGCGCAAGGGCGCCGTGGTGTCGGACATCCCGCACCGGGCTCCCGGCAGGCGCCCGAGCATTAAGGCGCACGTGCCGATCATGTACGGCTGCGACAAGTTCTGCACCTTCTGCGTGGTGCCGCTAACGCGCGGCCGCGAGCGGAGCCGACCTACGGCGGATGTGATGGCGGAAGTGCGGGAGCTGGCCGCGCTGGGCGTCCGGGAGATAACCCTCCTGGGCCAGACAGTGAACAGCTACGGCAAGAACCTGCCCGAGGGCCGCGTGCCGTTCGCCCAGCTGCTCGGGATGATCGACGGCGTCGAGGGCATCGAGCGCGTCCGCTTCACCTCGCCCTACCCGCGCGACTTCACCGACGAACTGGTGGAAGCCATCGCCGCACTGCCGCATGTCTGCGAGCACGTCCATCTGCCGCTACAGGTGGCCGACGACGCCCTGCTGCGCCATATGCACCGTGGCTACACGCTGGCGGAGTTCGACGTGATCGTGCAGAAGCTGCGCGCCGCAGTACCGGGGGGCGCGATCACCACGGACCTGATGCTGGGCTACCCGGGCGAAACCGACGAGCAGTTCCGCAACACGATGGAGTACGTCGCCGCCACGCGGTTCGACGCAGCATTCATGTTCGCCTACTCTCCAAGGCCGGGCACCAAGGCCGCCGATATGCCGGACCAGGTGCCGCAAGACGTGAAGGTGGCGCGGCTGAACGCGCTGATTGATCTGCAGAACCGCATCTCCGCCGAGAAGTGCCGGGCCTGTGTCGGCGACGTCGTGGAGGTCCTGGTGGAGGGGCCCAGTTCGCGCAATGCGGCGATGCTCTCGGGCCATACGCGGACGCTGCGGATGGTCCACTTCCCCGGCGCGACGGAGGCCACGCCACCCGGCTCGTTGGTCCGCGTCAGGGTAGAGGAGGGTGGCCTGACGGGCTTCCTGGGCACACCGGTGTAGCCCGCGAGGTACAATGCCCCCTGCGCGAGGGTATAGCTCAGCCGGCAGAGCACCGCCCTTTTAAGGCGGGTGTCCTGGGTTCGAGTCCCAGTGCCCTCATACAGACAACGGCGGCCGCCCCGACCACGGGATGCGGCCGCCGTTGTCACATCCGCCCCTACGCCTTGTGCTTGGCGAGTTCCGCCTCTTCCGCCTCGGCAAGCTCCTTGCTGCTCAGGCGGCGCGTCGCCTCGGCGGCTTCGGCGGCCGCGGTCGATGCCGGGCCGAGGGGCTTCGCCGTGGTCGGTCCCTCCAGGGGCTCCAGATCTTTCATGGCGGTGAGGATGACGTAGCGCAAGTGGAAGTCGCGCTCACGCTCGGTCAGGCGGCTCCGGCCCTCTTCGCTGAGGCCGTCGAGCCACTTCGTCTTCATCTGGTCGCGGATGTCGTGGTGGCGGCGCCGAATCTCGGTGGTGAGGCTCTCCTGCTCGATCTCAACGACCACCGACTCAGGCGAGTAGACCTTGCGGATCACTCCGGTAAGGCCGCCGAAATAGTTGTAATAGAGGCCCGACTTGAGGTCCGCCGGAACCGCCTCGCGGGTCACTACACGGATCCTGTCGCCCTCCACAGTTGCTGGCATGCATCTCTCCTTGTCTTCAGCTCCGATCAGCGCGGAGCGACCCGGGTCATCGTTGGGCGGAAGCCGCCAACGTCACCGCTAGGGCATCCGTAAGTATGGCCGGATTCGCGTTCATGTCGACCCGGCGGCGCGCGACGGCGATCTGGTCGATGGCCGCGATCCACTCCTGGGGCAGCCGGCGGTCGGCCATGGCCATGATCCCGGAGCGGCGCTCCTCGTTGACGATCGAGGCGCCGGGACCCACCAGGCAGAGGGCCAGAGCATCCCGCGCCACCACCGCCACGAGGTCCAGCGCGGCCCCCATCTGCCGCCGCCCGGCTCGCTCTTTGGTGTTGTCGGCCTCGGCAACGGCGGCGCCCACTGCGGCGGCGGGGTCATCGCCGAGGAACTTGAGGCCCTTGGCCGCCTGGCGCAGCCCTTCGGCGCAACGCAGCACGCCGAGCCCAGAGGCTGACAGGAGCGCCATGCCCGCGTCGGTGCAGACGCCGATCTCGCTGTAGGCTGTCTTGGATGACGCCAGCGACAGGGCGGTGCCCACACATCCCTGCGCCAACGCCGCCAGAGTTGAGGCCCTCTCTGTGGCGACCGCGTGACGATCGACGAGCCAACGCGCCAGATCGGCCACCGGCATGGCTCCGAAGCGGACCAGACGGCAACGGGAGAGGATCGTGGGCAGCACGCGGCCGGCGTGGGGCGCCAGCAGGATGAACATGACGTAGGGCGGCGGCTCCTCCAGCACCTTCAGGAGGCTGTTCGCGGCGCCCTCGGTCAGCGTGTCGGCGCGCTCCACGATGAAGACGCGCTTCCGGCCGATGGAGGGCGAGTAGGGCAACGCGTGCTGCAGGATGCCGCGGGGCTTCCCCTCACGGTCCCAGAACTGCCAGATCTGCGTCTGGTCGCCCGCAGGCTGCACCAGCGATACCTCCGGGTTGACGCCGCGGCTGAGGCGCTTGCAGGCGTCACACTGTGTGCATGCGTCGTACGGGTCTGTGCTGGGCGCAAGGCAGGACACTGCGGCAGCCAGCGCCCAAGCCGTTGTGGTCTTGCCGCAGCCCTGGGGACCCGTGAAGAGGAACGACCCGGAGTCGCCGCCGTCGGCCAGCGACCGGCGCAGCACGGCGACGGCGGAATCCTGCCCGGCAATCTGGGCGAAGGTCAGGGGAGCTTCGGGCACGTCGGCGCTACCAGTCCACCTCGGCCCCGGCCTCCAGGGCGGCCAGGTAACGCTCCGCCTGGATGGCCGCCATGCAGCCCGAGCCCGCAGCCGAGATGGCCTGCCGGTACTCGGTATCCTGCACGTCGCCGCAGGCGAAGACGCCGCGCCGGGTGGTGCGCACATCGTGGTGCGTGCGGATGTACCCCGCCGCGTCGAGCTCCACCCAGTCGCGCACCAGGTCGCTGTTGGGCCTGTGACCGATGGCCATGAAGACGCCCGCCACCGGCCGTCGGCTGGTCTCACCGGTCAGGGTGTCCTTCAGTTGGATGGCGGTCACCTTGCGCTCGGCGGGGTCGTCGATGGCCGTGATCACCTTGTTCCAGAGGTAGTCGATCTTCGGGTTCTCCTGCAGTCGGCGCTGCATGATGGCCGAGGCGCGGAGTTGGTCGCGTCGATGCACGATGATGACCTTGGAGGCGAAGTGCGTGAGGTAGAGCGCCTCCTCGGCCGCCGTGTCGCCGCCGCCGACCACCGCCACTTCCTTCCCGCGGAAGACTGGCAGGGCGCCGTCGCAGGTGGCGCAGGCCGACACGCCCGCGCCGCCCAGTCCACCCTCCCAGACGGGTCGCTCGGCATCGAGCCCCAACCAGCGGGCCGAAGCGCCTGTGGCGACGATGAGCGCCTTACACCGGTAGGCGTCATCGCCCACGGCGACGGTGAACGGCGACACCGTCAGGTCGAGCCCGGTTGCCAGCTCCTCCACGAACTCGGCGCCGAACCGAGCCACCTGCTCCCGCATGCGAAGCATAAGCTCGGGCCCCATGATGCCGTCGGGGAAGCCGGGGTAGTTCTCCACCTCGGTGGTGATGGTTAGCTGACCGCCCTGCCCCTGCAGCCCCTGCCCGGACCCCACGCCGCCGTCGATGATCAGCGGCTCAAGTCCCGCACGCGATGCATATAGGGCGGCGGTGTAAC
The DNA here is from genome assembly GCA_903885605.1 of uncultured Chthonomonas sp. GTDB lineage: Bacteria > Armatimonadota > Chthonomonadetes > Chthonomonadales > CAJBBX01 > CAJBBX01. Next base: position 41,333 of record CAISJD010000198.1, read on the forward strand.
CTGCGGGTCCGCTACCCAGGATAATGACGTTGCGAATGTCGAGTTCAGGGGTCATGGGGTACTCCTTGGGAAGGTAGGCGGCAGTCTCTGTGGCTACAGGCTCTATGCGATGCGCTCGGCGATCCGCGCACGGAGCGCGAACTGGCGCAGAAGCTGCATCTCGCTACTCGAGTAGGTCCGCGGCAACTCGGTGGCCAGCGCCAGCACGGCGGCAACGCGGCCCTCTGTCCGCAACGGCACGCCCAGGTACGACGCGAACTTGCCTGATGTGAGCCAGGACTCGGCGCGGGCGCGCTCGTCGTCAGCGATCGCCTGCGTCACCAGTGTTCGCCCGCGCCGCGCAACCCAGCCCGAAAGGCCCGCGCCCATGGGTAGCGGCTCCAGCACGCCGCCCGAACGGCGGCCGGCATCGGCCACGGGCGTCAGGCCGTCGGGTCCGCAGGCCCAGACAACGGCGCGATCAGCTTCCACGACATCCAGGCAGAGCTTGGCCAGCAGCAGCGGAACATCTTCATGCTCGATGGCGCTACCCAGAGCTCCGGCGATCGTGCGGAAGTAACGGCGCATGGCTGCCGAGCGGTCGCGAGCCGACTGGTAGAGCGCGGCGTTGTCCGAGGAGATGGCCGCCTGGTTCGCGATCGTAAACAGCAGTTCCATCTCGCCCACGGTGAAGAGGCGGCGGCGGCTTGTCATGGCCATTACCACGCCAAGCACATGCTCACCGGCAGCCATGGGTACGCAGAGGCACGAGACCACGCCGCAGTCGTGGATCGGCGCCACGCGCTCACGAGCGTCGGCGGCAACATCGGCGACGGCGCTCGGTGTCATCCACTCATAGACCCAGCCCGCGATGCCCTCGCCAACGGCCGGACGCATGGATGCGAAGCGCGTGCCGGCAAAGCCCCTGATGCACCGTGGAACCAGGCGCCCCGTGCGGCGATCAAGCGTCATTATGGCGAACTGGTCGACGTTGAGGAGGTGTTGCACCTGAGTAGCGACAAGGTCGAACACATGATCGGGATCGAGCAGCGCCCCGGCCTGCTGGGAGAGGTTGAAGAGGGCGGTGGCCTCCTCGGTGCGGCGCGTGGCCTCCTCGAAAAGCCAGGCGTTCTCGACCGCAACCCCCGCCTGCATCGTGACCGCCTCCATCAGGTGCAGGTCGGACTCGCCGAATGCCTCCGTATGCGCGCCCACGAGCACCAGCAACCCCACGGGGTCACGCCGCCCGCGGAGTGGCAGAAGCATCACGGAGCGCGGCGGGACGTCGAAGGGAAGCAGATCGGCGGTGGGATCGCCTGCGTCCAGGGCCAGGATGCGCGCACAACCTGTGGCAAGCACCTCGGCCGCCGGACCCGATTCGGGCGAAAGCTGCACATCGCGTTGCTCGCCGCTCAGTCCCCGGTCGGCTCCGATGAAGAGGTGCGACCGCTCGTCATTGAGCAGGAAGACGGCGGCCGCCTGAAGGTTGATGCTCGCCTCAGCGGCGGCCAACACGGCGTCCAGCGTCTCCGCCACGTGGAGGCTGCCGCCGATAGTGGCGGTGGTATCGAGGAGGGCCTTGAGCCTGCGATCGAGCGCGGCCGCCTCGCCCGCCAAGCGATGCCGCACTACGGCAACGGCAACCAGGGCTGCGAAGGCGGGGAGCAGTCCTGAGCCGGCTACCGTGCCCTCACCCGAGGGCCACGAGGCGATGAGGGCGCCGAGGACCCGCTGGCCATCGCGGATCGGAGCCGAGACGGTATGCGGCGAGACCTCCGGCAGGGGTGCATGGCCGGGCGCAGGACCGGTAACGCCAAAACGGATGGCCTCGTCGGCCACAGAGTCGTCCACCAGGACCCGGAGGCCCACGAACTCGGACACGCTACCGCCGGCCACGGCCGCAAAGTCCAGCACGGAGCCGCTGGCGCCACGGAGGCCGATCACCACCGTTGAGGCGCCCGAAGCGATCCTAACCTGCTCGGCGACGCCGGTGAGTATCGCTGTGAGGTCGCCGCCGGCGACGAGCAACTGCGCCGCTCCGGCAAGGCCGGCCGCTTCGCTTCCCAGGCTACCCTCCGACAGCGCGCTCATGTTCGAGATACCCCGCTCCTCTTGTGCGCATTGTGCCACAGGGCCGAGGAGGTGTCAAGCGCAACTCGGCGGCTCGCCGTCTGCCGGGCCCAGGCGCCTAACGTCGCCGGTGCGCACCGTAACGCCGTCCTCGTCGAATCGCTCCAGAAGCAGGAGCGCCAGTTTGCGTCCGGCGCCGATCCGGTCGCGAAAGGCGGCGACCTCGACTGCTCCCCGCTCCGCAGCACAGGCCTCCAGAGCCGCTCGGGCATCGGCAAGTACCTGAGCATGGACGTAGAGGCTCGTCGGCAGTTCGACGGCGTCGCCACGACGGAGCGCCAGGGCCAGCATGGCGCGGGCAGCGTCGGGCCGGGCGCCCACTTCGGCCGCGACGGCCTCGACCCGCAGCGCCTGGCGCGGCGACGTGGCGAGGCATGCCACCACGCGCTCATAGAGCGCCTGCTGCCGGTCAGGAAGCGTGGGTTGGAAGCCCGGAAGGCGCACGAGGCCGCCTTCCCTCTCGACCATGCCTACAGCCCACGCGCCGAGGCGATCGGGCGCATCCGGGTCAGCGACAGCATCCGCCAACTCGGCGGCAGGCATGCCGGAGCGCACGGGGAAACGCTCATGGTACGCTCGGAGCGTGCGGTGCGCCCGGTCGCGAAGCAGCGCATCAGCCGGCTCGGGCTGCGCCGCAGCGCCGGCATCACCGATGACCGATGAGACCTGGCACGGCGCCGTTACCCCTCCCGGCAGTCGGATCAGGCATAGGTCGCCGGGCGCGAAGGCCACCAACGTGTCGAAGGCCGCATCGATCCCTCCATCGTCCGTGGAAGCGAGAGCCGCGGAAATGGTCCGACCGCCCATGAGCAGATCGGCGCGACTCCCGTCAGCGATCGGCCTGCCCTCGGCAGGCGGCTCCAGGCGCAGGCGACGAGAAGCGACGACGGAGGGATCGGATGTGATGACGCAGCCCTGCGTGACATCCGCAGGGTCGACGCCGGCCAGCGTGACCTCGATTTGCCCGGCGGCGACCGAAGCGGGCCACGCCCCACGCCGGTGCGCCGGCAGCCCGATCCGGACATCGCGCCCTTCGGGCATCAGGCGCGCCGGATCGCCGTTGCGCGCGGCTCCGCTGGTGATCCAGCAGCGAAGCAGGGCGCCGCCGAACGGAGAGCGGCCGACACTGCTTACCAGGGCACGGAAGGGCGAGCCCTCGCCGGGCGGGGCTACGCGGGAGGCCTCGCCCAGCAGGGCGCGGCGAAGCGATGCCAGTCCTCCGCCGGTCGCTAGGTCACAGAGCACCCTCTGCACACGCGGACCCGCCGTGCCAGAACCGGGCCCACAGAGCCGTATGGGCCTCCGGCCGGTTCGAGGCCCCAGTACAGCTCCAACGCAACCGCCGATGCCGAGGCCTCCGACAACCTCGACAACCTGCGTCAACGCCGCGTCTCCGTCGGGCGCTGCGGCATCGAGCGCCACCAGGACCAGATCGACGGGACGGCCTCCCACAAGCAAGGCCGTCTGCCATGGGCCGTCCGGCTCGGGTGGATGAAGCCATGCTCGGGAGCCGTCGGCCAGGAGGCACTCCGCCTCCGAGGGCCCCACACGCAGAGAGGCGGCCAAATCCGCGGCGGATTCGTCGGGAATGCCGACGAGGCCCACGATGACCTGGCGCATGGCCGGTCGCGACGAGGCGTTCAGGTACAGGCGTCCAACTCGGCTCGGGTGGGAAGCGACCGTTGCGCGCCCAGCCGGGTCACCGAGATGGATGCCGCCAGCGTGGCCCGTGCCGCGGCGTCGAGCAGGGAGAGCCCTTCGGCGAGGCCCACGGCCAGCGCGCCGGTGAAGCAGTCGCCGGCCGCCGTGGCGTCTACGGCCTCCACGCGGCGCGGCGCGATGCGGGCGATGTCGGAGCTCTGGCAGGCCACCGCGCCTTGCACGCCCAGGGTGATGATGACGGCACACCCGGCCAGCGTCGCCAGAGCCTCGGCCGCCCGCTCGGGGTTCGCGTCGGCGGCGCCCGGGTCGCCCAGCAGGGCGTCGGCCTCGCTCTCGTTGGGGGTCAGCAGGTCCACCGACCTCAGCAGTTCCACAGGCACGGCCTGCGCCGGGGCCGGGTTCAGAATCACGCGGACGCCCTGCTTCCGCGCCAGTTCCGCGGCGTGCTGCACGGTGGCCGGCGGCGTCTCGCACTGGAGCACCAGCACGTCTGCTGCCGCGATGGCATCGGCGGCCTGGTCGACGTGGGCGGGGGTCAGGGCCATGTTGGCGCCGGGAGCCACCATGATGGAGTTCTGGCCCTCGGCATCGACAAGGATGAGCGCCACGCCCGAGGCCTGCCCGGGCAGAGCGACCACGCGACTGACATCGATGCCCTCGGCCGCCAGCCCGGCTACGGCCTGGACGCCCAGCGCATCGTCGCCCACCGCGCCGACAAAGGTGACCTGCGCCCCGAGCCGCGCCGCCGCCACGGCCTGGTTGGCGCCTTTGCCGCCGGCGACGGTGACGAAGGCTCCACCGATGACCGTCTCGCCCGGCCCCGGCAGCCGCTCTGCCTTGGCCACCATATCCGTATTGGTGCTGCCGACCACCACGATGCGTACCGGCACGCCCATCGTCGCCCTCCCCCGTGTCGGCTAGCTGTCCCGCTCCACGATGTACGCGGCCATGGCGCGAAGCGGGTCGGCCTCGGGCCCGAAGCCCGCCAACGCCGCCTCCGCCTCTGCGACCTCCTGTGCCGCACGGCGGCGCGAGGCGTCCAGGCCCATCAGCCTGGGGTAGGTGGCCTTCTCGCTCTTGGCGTCGCTACCCACGGGCTTGCCCAGCTTCGCCTCGTCACCGACGATGTCCAGGATGTCATCAGCGATCTGGAAGGCGAGGCCCACGTGCCTGCCATAGCGCCGCAGATCAGACACGGCCTCAGCGGAGCCGTTGGCAAGCAGTGCGCCGGAGACCACCGCCGCCGTGATCAGGGCGCCGGTCTTGCGGGAATGGATGAAGGTGAGCGTCGCCTCGTCGACGTCCTGCCCCTCGGACTCCATGTCCACGACCTGGCCACCGACCATGCCGAAGGTGCCGGTGGCCTGAGCGACCAGCTGCAGGGCAGCTACCACACGCTCGTAGGGCACGTGCTCAGCCGTGCGGCATACCAACTCGAAGGCGAGGGCGAGCAGGGCGTCGCCGCAGAGGAGGGCCATAGCATCGCCGAAGACCCTATGGCTGGTGAGCCTGCCTCGCCGATAGTCGTCGTTGTCCATGCAGGGAAGGTCATCGTGGATCAGCGAAAAGGCGTGGATGCACTCCAGGCCGCAGGCCGCGGTGAGCACCTCCTCGGCCCGGCCACCGACGGCCTCCGCGGAGGCGATCATCAGCAGAGGGCGGAGCCGCTTGCCTGGAGCGAGGACGCTGTAGCGCATTGCCTCATGCAGCTTACCTGGCCGCTCATCGGCGGTCGGTAACAAGCGGCCGAGAGCCGCGTCCACCAGTACGCGCTGAGACGCCAGGTACGCTTGCAGGTCCAAGGTTGCTCCTCCGTTCAGGCTGAAGCACATTGTAGCGGGTAAGGGCGCGGCTCGTCTAGATGATTGGCCGGAGCCAGGCGCCCAGTCACGTCCAGCGTGCGGGCCGGGAGTAGAATGAGGGCTGAAGGAGAGCGGCATGGACCGAATCTGGGCCCCGTGGAGAATGACGTACATCGAGGGATCGATCAAGCCGGATGGCTGCATCTTCTGCGACTTCCCCCGACAGGATCGGGACGCCGAGCTGCACATCCTGCACCGAGGCGACCGGGCGTTCGTGATCCTGAACGCCTACCCCTACACCAACGGCCACCTGATGGTGGCTCCCTACCGGCATGGCTCGGACCTGAACGACCTGGCGGCCGAGGAACTGCAGGAGATGATGGTCCTCACGCGGCGCTGCGTCAATGCCCTGAAGGCCGCCTTCGGACCGGACGGCTTCAATGTCGGCATGAACATGGGCCACGTGGCGGGCGCCGGCATCGCCGACCACCTGCACATGCACATCGTGCCGCGTTGGAACGGCGACACCAACTTCATGGCCGTCTGCGGCGATGTGCGAGTGGTGCCGCAGCACCTCTCGGCCACGTATGAGAGGCTGATGAAACCCTTCGCGCAGGCCGGCTGCGACGGCGGAACCAATGGCTGAGCAGACGCCGGATCCGGATGTCGGCCAGACGCACGCCGACAGCCTTGAGGCGCTTGCCGCCCGCGTCGCCGTCTGCACGCGATGCCCATTGGCCGCCACCCGCACCCAGACGGTCTTCGGCGAAGGGAACCCGGATGCGCCGCTGGTCATCGTCGGCGAGGGGCCAGGCGAGCAGGAGGACCAGACCGGGCGACCGTTCGTGGGACGCGCCGGGATGCTGCTTGACGAGTGCCTGCTTGCGAACGGGATCACCCGCAGACACGTCTACATCTGCAACGCGGTGAAATGCCGCGCCTGCATCATCGAGGGGCGACGGGCCAGGAACCGGCCACCGACACCGGACGAGATGGCCGCCTGTTACCCGTGGCTCACTGAGCAACTGGGCATCCTGCGGCCGCTGGTCATCCTGAGTGTGGGGGCGCCGTCGGCCAAGACGCTGATCGACCCGGCCTTCCAGATCATGCGGCAGCGGGGCCAGTGGCGCGATGGCGGGGCCCACTGCAGGCACATCATGGCCGTCCTCCATCCGGCGTTCATCCTTCGCCACGGCGGCGAGGAGTTCGAGAGGCTCCGCCAGACGCTGATCGACGATATCGGATCGGCCCGGCGCAAGGTAATCGAGGCCAAGAAGCAGCCGCAGCCCGCCCTCTTCTAGTGCGACCGGCTGCGGCCGAAGGGAGCATGCCGTGAGAGAACTGATGCCGGTCCTGGTGGCTGCGGCCTCGGCGGTCCTGCTTGCCGCCGCCTGCTCTGCTTCGCCGGACGGCAACCCGCCGCTCGACCTCAGCGGGGGCAACAGCGGCGTCCGGGTGCAGCGAAGCGCGATCGTCCGCGATGCCGCCGCCTTCGCCGCGCTGTGGCGGCAGCACGCCGGCCCCACAGCGGCCTGCCCGAAGGTCGACTTCAAGGCCTGCGACGTGGTGGCCGTCTTCGCCGGCTCCCGCAGGACAGGCGGGTTTGCGGTGCGGATCGGCGAAGTGCGCCGCTCGGGCAAGGCAACCGTGGTGGCCGTCGACCTGCTGAAGCCCGGTCGCGGCGCCATCGTCGCCCAGGCCTTCACCCAGCCTTTCGCGATGAAGAGCGTGCCGAAACTGCCCGCCGACGCGCGCATCGAGCTCAAGGAAATCGAACGGACCTGACACCGCAAGGAGCCCGCATGACTGACAAGCCAGAACCGCCGGACGAGGCGGCCGGCGCGGGGTTCGCCACGCGAGCCATCCACGCCGGCCAGCATGCCGACCCGGCCACGGGCGCCACGGTGACGCCGCTCTACCTCACCTCGGTCTTTACCTACGCTTCCGTGGGAGTGCATCGCGGCTACGAGTACAGCCGCCACTCGAACCCCACGCGAACCGCGCTGGAGCAGTGCCTTGCCGCCCTCGAAGGGGGTGAGCACGCGTTCTGCTTCGCCTCCGGGGTCGCCGCCTCCGATGCCGTGTTCCGTAGCCTCCGCCCCGGCGACCACGTCCTTCTGGCTGAGGACCTCTACGGCGGCACCTACGCCCAGGTCGAGGCGCTGATCCGGCCCATGGGCGTCGAGGTCGGGTACGCCGACGCGTGCGACGCCGGTGCGCTCGCGCAGGCCATGCGGCCCAACACGCGGCTCGTCTGGATCGAAACGCCCTCCAATCCGCTCCTGCGCATCACCGACATCGCCGCCTGCGCCGGCGCGGCCCATGAAGTCGGGGCACTGCTTTGCGTGGACAACACCTTCGCCTCACCCGCGCTCCAGACGCCCCTGAGCCTGGGAGCCGATGTCGTCATGCACTCCACCACCAAGTACCTCGGAGGCCACTCGGACCTCATCGGCGGAGCTGTCATCACCTCGAATGCAGGCATGGCCGAGTGGCTCGAAACGGTCTCCAGAATCGGTGGGGCCATCGCCGCGCCGTTCGACTGCTGGCTGACCCTGAGGGGCGTGAAGACGCTGCAGGTCCGGATGCGGCAGCACTGCGCGAACGCCTCCGCCGTCGCGGACTGGCTCCGGGCCCGGCCCGACGTGGCGCGGGTCTGGTACCCGGGCTTCGAGGACCATCCCGGCCACGCCACGGCGTCACGCCAGATGCGCGGCGGGTTCGGAGGCATGGTCGCCGCCGAACTGGCGGGCGGCGGTCCCGCGGCCGTGAGCCTCCTGAACGCGGTGCGCACCTTCGCCCTCACCGGCAGCCTCGGCGGCGTGGAGAGCATCCTCAGCTACCCATGGCAGATGTCGCACAAGCCGCTCTCGCCCGAGGAGCGCCTGCGCCGCGGCGTCACGCCCGGCGTCGTGCGCCTCTCCGTCGGCCTCGAGGAGGCAGAAGACCTCATGGCGGACCTTGACCAGGCGTTGGCGGGCGCCTGACGCGCTGTGACCCACCTAACGCGCCGTATCCAGTACTCCTTTGCGGCCGTCGCGTGCGTGCTTGCCGCTGTAGGCGCCGTGGCCCAGTCCGGCGCGCCCCCTGCCGCGGCGAACCTGGTGCGTGAGGTGGCCGACATCCTGCTGCCGCCGCCTCAGCCCGATGTGCTGGCGTACAACCGGGCGCTCTACGCGCTCTACTTCGTGCGAAACCTCTGGAACCTCGCGGGCCTCTGGCTTCTGGTCGCCTGGGGCCTGGGTCCGACGCTCTTGCAGGCGATGGCGGCGAGGGTTAAGTGGGAGCCGGCGAAGGTCATGGCCTGTTGGGTCGCCGTCGTCCTCGCCACGGCAGCCTGGGCGCTCCCATGGCGGCTGATGGGCTACCAGATGGAGCGCGCCTATGGGTTCGCGACGCTGGGTCCAGGCCTATGGCTTGCCGACCGCGCCCGCGACGCGTTGTTGGCTTGCCTCTACGCGCCCCTCGCCGCTCTGGCATACCACTGGATGAAGCGGCGGCGCGGCGACTGGTGGCTCCCCATGTCGGCGGTGACGGGCGTGGGCGTGCTGGTGATGGCCGTGCTCTGGCCCGTGGCGGTGGACCCCCTGTACAACCGCTACCGCCCGCTGGAGCAGGGGGCGCTGCGGGCGGGCATCGAGCGCATGGCCGAAAGGGCCGGCGCTCCCGACCCAGAAGTGCTGGTGATGGACAGCGGCTCCCGCACGACGAAGCTGAACGCCTACGTCACCGGCATCGGGCCGACCAAGCGGATCGTGATCTGGGACACGACGCTGGCCAAGCTGCCGCCGGAGCAGGTGCTGGCCATCGTCGGACACGAACTCGCGCACTACTCGCTGAACCATGTCTGGGTGGGGTGCGTACTGGGCATCCTCGGCGCGATCTTGATCTTCAGGCTGTTGAGCCTGGCGCTGCCGCGCATCACCCGGGCCACCTTCCGTGTGCACGGCATCCGGGCAAGCTGGGACCCGGCCGGGCTGCCGCTGGCACTGCTCCTCCTGAACGTAGTGCTGTTCCTGCAGAGCCCCATTGGGTCGGCCGTATCGCGGACCTTCGAGCGGCAGGCGGACGCTCGCGGCCTGACCATCAGCGAGAACGGGATCAGCGCGGCGCGCGCCTACGCGGCCTTCTACCGGCAAGACTTCGCTGATCCCGATCCCCCGCCTGCGGTGGTCTGGTGGTTCTACAGCCACCCGCCGCTACGCGAGCGAGTGGAGCGCGCCCTCTGGTACGGCCTCGCCGTCAGCCCGGCGGCGGGGCGCAACAGGCCCAAGGAGGGGCCCGCCGCGCCCTTCACGCTACCGGAGGCTCGTTAGCGCACCTTTCGGCGGCCATCGTAGGCTGGCGTCACCTTCTTGGCCTCGCGGATGTACTGCTCAAGCAGGTCCAGGCGCTTGAGTCCGGTGTCCTCGGCTGAGAGTACGTCATCACGGTCGATCCGGCCGTTCAGGAAGCTGTTCGTGGCTCCGGTCAGGCTGTCCGTGTCGGCCACAGGCTTGCCGTCCAGCGTCAGGTCCACGACCTTGCCCTGCTCGATCCGGTACCGTATGCCGCTCACCGCCGGTGTATGGCGGACCAGGATGCGCTTGAGGCCCGCGCCGGTCACGGTGAGCTTCACCACCGTGTTCCCGAACGGGTCGACGGTCGACAGGTCGGCCTTTGTGATCGGCCCGCGCACGATGGGCGCCCGAACGCCGCCCATGTTCTCGAGGTCGAACTGCACGCCCAGCCGCCGACGCACCGCGTCACACACAAGGTTGTACTCGGCGAAATCGCCGGCCTTCTCGGTGAAGTCGCCCGTCGCCTCGCCCACCACCTCGCCGTAACGGGCTTTGATGGGGTCCCAGTACCGGCCGACCACCTGCGCCACCTCGACGTCGGCCTTGGTTGTCCGCGTGACGGGCAACAGGCGCGCCTTGTAGCTGCGTACCGACCACGCTCCGGCCGAGTTGCGATAGAGCTCCAGGTCCAGGCGACCCAGCGTCCCGCCCCACTGGAAGCTCTGCGCGATCAGGGTGCCGTTCACCGAGTCCGGGTTGCCCGACGGCGGCAGCGGCATCAAGAGCGGACGCGACAGGAGCGTATGGCTGTGGCCGCCGACGATCAGGTCGATGCCGTCCACGCTCGTCGCCAGGACGCGGTCCTCGTCCACCCCCAGGTGGCTCAATACCACCACGAAGTCGGCCGAGCGGCGTAACTCGGGGACGAACTGCCGGGCCGTGGCGACGGGCGACCTGACGGTGAGCCCCTCTTTGGCGGCCGGGTAGGTTCGCGCCTCCTGCGTGAGGAGGCCCAGGAAGGCCACGCGCGCCTGTCCGACCTGCCGAATGGCGTACGGCTCAAAGAGGGTCTTGCCCGACGCGGTCTCGACCAGATTGGCGCAGAGCATCGGGTAGCGGGCCGAGGCGCCCAACTTGCGGAGCTGCGCGACGGTGTTGTTGAGCTCGTGGTTGCCGGGACAGGCCAGATCGTAGCCGGCAGCGCTCATCGCTGCTACGTCGGCTTCGCCGTGGTACTCGGTGGAGAAGGGCGTGCCGTCGCAGAAGTCGCCGGCATCGACCAGCAGGGCGGTTCGACCCGGCTCACGCTTCACGGCCGCCGCCAGCGTGGCCCTGCGCGCGATGCCGCCGATGTCGCGCAGTGCCGTCAGTTGCGCCAGCGGCGACGTCGCATCGAAGAGCTGCGGGTAGCTGTAGGGCAGCAGGTGGCCGTGCGTGTCGTTGGTATGCAGCAGCGTCAGCTTCTCGGAGACCTGCGCGAGAGAAGCCACCTGCAGGGAAAGCAGAAGCAGGGCGGCCAGAGCCGCCGGAGCGGCGATCCGACGCCTGCCGAACCGAGCGTTTTCGGTCACGAGGTGATGCCTCCGATCTGGGTTAGGTGTGCCCGCGCTTGGTCGCCGCGCCGGGCCGCTATAGCATAGCGCAGGAGGCCGCGCAGGAGCGCGGCATGCCGCCCCGACCCGCCGCAGACCGGTCGATAGGTGTCTATGTGTCGGGTATAATACTGACTCAGCACCGAGGCCCCGAAAGGACACCTTGCCGCATGACTGACGATCTCACGATGCCCCCGGTCGACCTATCGCAGTACGACGATGAGGTAGACGCAAGTACACAGCTTGAACGGGTCGACGCGGTCTACGACGCGCAGCAGATTCAGGTGCTCGAAGGCCTGGAGGCGGTGCGGCGAAGGCCGGCCATGTACATCGGCGGCACCGATGCCCGGGGCCTCCAGCACCTCTTCGTCGAGGTAAGCGACAACGCGATCGACGAGGCCATGGCCGGCTACTGCACACGCATCGACGTGGTACTTTGCGAGGACGGCAGCGTATCGGTCACCGACAATGGGCGCGGCATCCCGGTAGATATTAACGAGCAGACAGGCATGCCGGGCGTCGAGCTTGCGCTCACGAAGCTGCACGCCGGCGGCAAGTTCGACAGCGGCTCGTACAAGGTTTCCGGCGGCCTCCACGGCGTGGGCGTCTCCTGCGTCAACGCAGTCTCCGAGTGGCTCACCATCGACGTCTGGCGCGACGGCAAGCAGCACCGCATCGGCTTCACCCGCGGCGCCACCACCACGCCCCTCTACGTGGTGACCGAGTGTGAGCCCGGCCGCACCGGTAGCCGCGTCACCTGGTTGCCCGATACCGAGATCTTCGGCGACATCCAGTACGACCCCGACCGTATCATCCGCCGCATGCGTGAACTGGCCTACCTGAACAAGGACGTGGTTCTGGCCTTCCGCAACGAGCGCGATGGAGGCGAGGGCGTCGAGGACCGGGTCTTCCACTATCAGTACGGCCTGCAGCAGTTCGTGGAGTACCTGAACGAGAACAAAAGCCCGATGCACAAGGCGATCCACTTCTCGGGCGCCCGCGACGACATCATGCTCGATGTCGCCATGCAATACAACTCCAACGATTTCTCGGAGACGGTCCTCTGCTTCGCCAATATGATCAACACGCCGGACGGCGGCACGCACCTGAGCGGCTTCAAGACCGCCCTGACGCGCGTGCTGAACGCCTACGCCCGAAAGCAGAACCTGATCAAGGAGAAGGAAGCCAACCTCAGCGGCGACGATGTGCGTGAGGGGCTGGCAGCCGTCATCTCCGTCAAGCTGCCCAACCCGCAGTTCGAGTCGCAGACCAAGGTGAAGCTGGCCAACACCGAGGTCGACGGCGTCGTCAACTCCATCGTGGGCGAGCGGTTGACCACCTACCTCGAAGAGAACCCCGCCGTCGGCAAGAGGATCATCGACAAGGCGCTCACCTCACAGCGCGCCCGGGACGCGGCCCGCAAGGCTGCCGACCTGGTGAAACGCCAGAGCGCACTGGAGAGCAACTCGCTGCCGGGTAAGCTGGCCGACTGCACCGAACGCGACCCCTCGAAGTGCGAGCTCTACCTGGTCGAGGGCGACTCGGCAGGCGGCTCCGCCAAGCAGGGCCGCGACCGACGAACTCAGGCCGTGCTCCCATTGCGCGGCAAGATCCTGAACGTCGGCAAGGCCCGCCTGGACAAGGTGCTCGAGAACCGCGAAATCCGGTCGCTCATCACCGCGCTGGGCACGGGCATCACGAGCGGCGAGGACGGCAACGGCGACGAGGCCGAAGAGGATCCCTACGCCGACGCGAACGGCGCGAACGGAGATAAGAAGAAGGGCGGCTACGACCTCTCGAAACTCCGGTACCACAAGATCATCATCATGACCGACGCCGACGTGGACGGCGACCACATCCGAACCCTGCTGTTGACCTTCTTCTGGCTCTATATGCGGCCCCTCGTCGAGGATGGGTGCGTCTATGTCGCCCAGCCGCCGCTCTTCCGGATCAAGGCAGGCAAGGACACGCAGTACTACGCCCAGACGGAGAAAGAGCGCGACGATATCGTCAAGGGCGTTCGCAATCGCAAGGACCTTATGGTCACCCGGTTCAAGGGCCTGGGCGAGATGAACCCCGAAGACCTCTTCGATACCACCATGGACCCGAACCGCCGGAAGCTGGCCCAGGTGGACATCGAGGACATGTTCAATGCTCAGGAGATGTTCGACATCCTGATGGGCGATAAGGTGGAGCCGCGCCGCGACTTCATCATCAGGCACGCCAAGGAAGTTTCGGACGTCGACTGGCACGGCTAGCCGGTCCCGTGCCGCTGAATATGCCCCTGCGGGCAGCAACCAGGCCACCGGCGCAGCCATCCCTGCGTAGTATCGATCATGCGTAGCGCGACCAGCGTGGCCCTCGCCGCCGTGGAGAGGGCAGGCCTCGCCGACCTCTTCGCCAAAGCGGTCGACGGCGTCCGGATGGGCCGCCAGGACGGGCTCCGGTTGGTGGCCTGCCCCGACCTCACGGCCGTCGGGACGGTGGCCAACGCGACCCGCGAGCGGATCAACGGCGACCGCACCCACTACATCCTCAACCGCCACGTCAACTACACCAACGTATGCAACAAGGGCTGCCGGTTCTGCTACTTCGCGCGGAACCCCAAGGACGGCGGCCCCACGCCCTATCTGCTGACCTCCGATGATGTCTACGCCGCGCTGACCGCGCGCCCGGACGATCGGCTGTCCGAGATCCACATGGTAGGCGGCATCGACCCGCGCCTGCCCCTGGACTACTACCTCGACCTCCTGCGGGCCGCCAAGCGCGCCCGGCCCAACGCCTGCGTGAAGGCCTTCACAGCCGTGGAGATCGATCAGATAGCCCGCGTCGCCGGCCGGACCGTGCCCGCTACGCTGGATCTGCTGATGGAGGCCGGGCTGGGCGCCGTGCCCGGCGGCGGCGCCGAGGTTCTGTCGGACCGCGTGCATGCCATGCTCCATCCCAACAAGCTGACGCCGAGCCAGTGGATCGACATCTCACGGCAGGTGGCGGGCGCAGGCTTGCCGCAGTACGCCACGATGCTCTTCGGACACGTAGAGACGCCAGAGGAGAGGGTTGACCACCTGCTGGCACTGCGCGCGCTCCAGGACGAGACAGGACACCTGCTGGCCCTGACCCCGCTGGCGTTCCACCCGGAGGGCAGCTACCTCTCGCACCTGCCTGCCCCGACGGGCATCGACGATCTGCGCATGGCCGCCGTGTCCCGCGCCCTGCTGGACAACGTGGCGCATATCAAGTCCTTCTGGGTGATGAGCACCGTGCAGGTGTCGCAGATCTCGCTCTGGTACGGCGCCGACGACATCGACGGCACGGTGCAGGAGTATGAGATCACCTTCCCCGAGGGCCGGCTGGGCCAGACTTCGCAGAGCCTCTCCCGCACGGAACTGGAGGCGTTGATCGTCGAGGCGGGCCGCAACCCCGTGGAGCGCGATACGCTCTACCAGCCCGTGGCTCCTTCGGAGACCTGCCATGCGTGAGGTACGACAGCGCGATGGGTCGCTCGACGAGGCCCTCTCCCGTGCGGCAGACGGTGGCCGGCTGACGGCAGGCGAGTGCCTGTCGGCGGCACAGGATGCCGACCTGCTGGAGCTGGCCACCGCGGCCGATGCCGTACGGAGGCGCCTGAACCCGGCGCGGGCGGTCACCTACGTGGTCGGGCGCAACGTGAACTACACCAACGTCTGCTGGGTGCGGTGCAAGTTCTGCGCGTTCTACCGCGTGCCCGGCTCCGACGGCGGCTATGTGCTCCCGATAGAGGCCATCCTCCAGAAGATTGAGGAGATGGTGGAGGTGGGCGGCACGGAGGTGCTGCTACAGGGTGGCCTGAACCCATCCCTCAAGATCGATTGGTTCGAGGGCCTTTTCCGGGCCGTGAAGCAACGCTTCGCCGGCAAGACCGTCACGCTCCATGCGCTGTCGCCGGCTGAGGCGATCTACATCGCCCGGATCAGCCGCCTGACCCTATCGGAGACGCTGGATCGCCTCCGCGCCACCGGACTGGACAGCATGCCCGGCGGTGGCGCCGAAATCCTGACGGACCGGGTGCGGCGCGAGATCTCGCCATACAAGGACACGGCAGACGAGTGGATCGACTGCATGCGCGTGGCCCACGGCCTCGGCATCCGGACGACGGCGACGATGATGTACGGCAGCATCGACACCTGGGAGGATCGCGTCGAGCACCTGATGCGCATCCGCGACCTGCAGGACGAGACGGGCGGCTTTACGGCCTTCATTCCCTGGTCGTTCCAGCCCGATGGCACCGAGTTGGGCGGCTCGCGGGCCGGCGCCACCGACTACCTGCGCACCGTGGCCGTCTCGCGGCTGGCACTGGACAACGTGCCGCACATGCAGGCGTCTTGGGTCACGCAGGGGCCGCGGGTGGCGCAGATCGCGCTCGGCTATGGGCTGGACGACTTCGGATCCACGATGATGGAGGAGAACGTCGTTTCCGCCGCCGGATGCCGGTTCACTATGCCCATAGAAGAGCTCGAGCGACAGATTCGAGCGGCCGGGTACGGGGCAATTCGCCGGGACACGCAGTACAAACCGGTTCCTGGGGCCGAGGCCTGAAACACCAAGGGGCGTCGGAGCCGTCTCTAGAGGTACGTCAAGCGAGGTGAGCCTATGAGGGCGGCCATGAGCGTCCGCAGTTTTGAGCAGTGGTTCGGTGCGCTGGTGCTTCTCTGCATGGCGGCTATGGGTATTACCGCGGGCAGCGTCATTCGTTGGCCCGCGTATGGCTCGTTGCCGAGCTTCGACCATCTCTGCCAGGCGTACCCCCTGTACCGTACATTCACGGTGGCCGCCTTCGGCATCATCGGCATCGTCAGCGGTGCGGTGCTGGGGCCCAAGCTGGGCGCCGCGCTGGTGCGGCTGGGCAACTCCATCGACCAGATGTCGGCGCGTGATAAAGTCGCGGCGGTCGTCGGGGTCCTTCTCGGACTCATGGTGACGGCGCCGGTAATGCTCCTCCTCGGCGGCATCTCCCGGTTCGGCCTCCTCATCTCGGTCGTCCTCGCCGTGGCCTTCGTCTACCTCGGAGTACGTTACGCACTGGGGATGGGCGACCAACTGGCGGCCATCTTCATCCCCCACGCCCGTGGCGAGCGTGGCCTCCTTCCCACCAGCGTGCCGACGTCGTGCAAGATACTCGACACCAACGTCATCATCGACGGGCGCATTGTGGACGTCTGCCGGGCGGGCTTCATCGAGGGCACGCTCTACGTGCCGGGCTTCGTGCTCGACGAACTGCAGCACATCGCAGACGCCGCTGATCCGGTGCGCCGCACCCGCGGCAGGCGCGGGCTGGACCTGCTCGCGGAGCTCCAGGCCGAGTACCCGCTCCTCGTGCGCAACCTCGACCACTTCATGCCCGACCGGGCGCCGCGGGAGGTCGATGCGCGTCTGGTAGTGCTCGCAAAGCGCCTGAACGGTACGATCGTGACCAACGACTTCAACCTCAATAAGGTTGCCTCGCTGCAGGGCGTCTCCGTGATGAACATCAACGAGCTGGCCAACGCGCTAAAGAGCGTGTTCCTGCCGGGCGAGGAGATGCACGTCAGCGTGATCCGCGAGGGGAAGGAACCGAACCAGGGAGTAGCGTATCTAGACGACGGCACCATGATCGTCATAGACGACGGCCGCAAGCACATCGGCGCAGATGTGGAGGTCACCGTGACCAGCGCACTGCAGACTTCAGCCGGGAAGATGGTCTTCGCGCGGATCAAACCCAAGCCCGACCGCATCAGGGAAGCGGTATGACCGTAGCCGCCATCGTACCTGCGGCGGGCCGCGGAGCGCGCTTCGGTGGCTCCGAGAACAAGATCTGGTCCGAGATCGGCGGCAGGCCGCTGATTGCCTGGACGCTCAGCGCACTGGACACGCATCCGGGGATCGACAGCCTCGTTGTCGTCGGGGCCGAAGAGGAGCTTGACCGCCTCCGACAGGCCGCAGCGACGCTCGAGAAACCGGCTCGGGTGGTCTCCGGCGGCGCCACGCGGGCCGAGTCGGTGCTCCGCGGGCTGGAGAGCCTCGATGCGGAGGCGCAGACAGTCCTGGTGCATGACGCCGCCCGGCCGGCCGTGCCGCCGGACCTCATCGACCGTGTACTGGCCGGGGTACGGCGGCACGGCGCGGCAATCCCGGGGACGCCATGCACCGACACTGCCAAGCTCTGCGACAGTCAGGGGCGCGTGGAGGCCACGCTGGACAGGTCGCGGATCTCCCTGGTGCAGACGCCGCAGGGGTGCCTCCGCGACCTGCTGGAGCGGGCGTACCGCCTGGCCGGAGCCGCCGCTAATGAGGCGACCGACGAGGCGTCACTGCTGGAGCTCGCAGGCATCGCCGTGCATGTGGTGCCCGGCGACATCACAAACACCAAGGTAACCCTGCCGGCGGACCTGGCAGCGGCAAGGCGGGTGCTGCTCGGTGAGGCAATCGCCGAGGTCCGGACCGGGCTCGGCTATGATGTGCATCGGCTCGTGACCGGGCGCGAGCTCTGGTTGGGCGGCGTTCGCATCGAATACGATCAGGGCCTGGAGGGGCACTCCGACGCCGACGTGGTCGTCCATGCCGTCTGCGACGCGCTCCTGGGAGCGGCCGGCCTGGGCGACATCGGACTGCTCTTCCCACCGGGCGATCCGGCCCACCGGAACCGCCGCAGCACGGAGTTCCTGGCGGAGGTCGGCCCAATGCTCGGGGCGGCGGGGTGGCGTGTGACGAACATCGATGCGGCCGTGCTGGCCGAGGCGCCGCGGCTGGCGCCACATCGGACGGCCATGGCTCAAGCCATGGCTGAGGCATTGGAACTAGAACCGGAGCGGATCAGTATTAAAGCCACTACATCGGAGGGACTGGGGCCCGTGGGTCGCCGAGAGGGTATCGGCTGCTGGGCAGTGGCGACCCTGCAGCGGGCCGGAGGGCAGTAGGAACGCACATTCTGCAGGACAGGAGGTTCACGATGGAAGCCAGGATCGCGCTGAAGGGCAAGCATGGGGGTGTGCCGGACACGGTGACGGAGTACGCGGAGCGCAAGCTGTCGAAGCTTGAGCGTCTGTTCCACCGTCCGCCTACCGTGGAGCTTCTGGGCACGTACGAGCGCGGCCAGTACGTCGTTGAGCTGAACGTCGACGGCGACGGTGTCTTCCTTCGCAGCGAGGAGCGGTGCCCCGAGCTGCACGCCGCCATCGACAACGTGACCACCAAGCTGGACCGGCAGGTCAAGCGCTTCAAAGACCGCGTGCGCCATGACCACCGCAAGCCCGTCCGGGACGTGACGGACACCGACGCGGCCTCCGCGCCCGGCGACGACGAGGCGTTCGAGCCGAAGATCGCCCGACGCAAGCACTACGTTATGAAGCCGATGCTGCCCGAGGAGGCGGCGCTGCAGCTGGAGATGATCGACCATCCGTTCTTCGTCTTCCGCAACCTCGAGACCGGCGACGTCTCCGTCATCTACCGCCGGCGCGACGGCTCGTATGGCCTCATCGAGCCGGGAGCCTAGATGCAACCGGGCCACTTGACGCAGCGGCCACCGCTGGTGGCGTGCCTTGGCGAAGCCCTCATCGACTTCGTGTCACTTGAGACGGGCGTGACCGTCTCTGATGCCTCCGGCTTCGTCAAGGCGGCCGGCGGCGGTCCTGCCAACGTGGCTGTTGGGGTGGCCCGGCTCGGCAGCCGGGCCGCCTTCCTCGGCAAGGTGGGCGCCGACCCATTCGGCCGCCATATCAGGGACGTCTTTACCAGGGACGGCGTCGACACCAGCGGCCTCATGCTGGACCCGGAGGGGCGCACCGGGCTGGCGTTCGTCTCGATCCAGGCCGACGGCGAGCGCGATTTTGCCTTCTGGCGCAACCCCAGCGCCGATATGCTGCATCGGCCCGAGGAGCTGCCGACCGCGCTACTCGCCGAGTGCGACGCATACCATTTCGGGAGCATCAGCCTGATCCAGGAGCCGTCGCGCTCCGCGACACTCGAAGCCGCCGCCATGGCGCACGGGGCCGGCGCGCTGATCTCCTTCGACCCGAACCTCCGGCCGGCGCTCTGGCCCGACCTCGACGCCGCACGGCACACGATGCTGGCCGCCATCCCATGTTGCGATGTCCTGAAGGTGAGCTTCGAGGAAGGCGAGTTCCTGACCGGCTCGACGAACCTGGACGCGATCATGGAGGCGCTACTGGCCCAAGGCGTGCGACGGCTCGTCGTCGTCACATTGGGGGCCGACGGATGCGCGTGGCGGACCGTCGGCGGCGACGGCGGCGACGCGAAACCGCCGGTCGTGAAGCCCGTCGATACCACCGGCGCCGGCGACGGATTTGTGGCGGGTATGCTGGTGAGGCTGGCAGCGGCGCGGGACCGCGAGTGGCCGCCTGCGGAGCTCGCGGAGGCCTTCGCCTTCGCCAACGCGGTAGGTGCGCTGGCCACCACGCGCAAGGGCGCCATACCGGCCATGCCGAGCCTTGACGCCGTCAATGAGCTGATGGCCGAGCCACGATTACGATAACGGAGCCAGGGGAACACCATGCGGATAGGCGTACTCACCAGCGGCGGCGACGCACCGGGCATGAATGCGGCAGTTCGCGCCGTCGTCCGAACCGTCATCGCCCGGGGCGGCGAGGCTGTCGGGATTGAGCGGGGCTACCACGGGCTGGTGGACGACCACGTCATACCCCTGAGCCTCCACTCCGTCAGCGGGATCATCGACCAGGGCGGCACGATCCTCAAAACCGCCCGGTGCGAGCGGTTCAAGACGCCGGAGGGGCAGGCCGCGGCGGCCGCCACCATCGCTCGCAACGCGATCGACGGCATCGCCATCGTCGGCGGCGACGGCTCCTACCGGGGCGCGCTGGCCCTCAATAGGACCTGCGGGGCGCACGTGATCGGCCTTCCCGGCACCATCGACAATGACATACCCGGCACGCTCTACACTATCGGTTTCGACACCGCCATCAACACGGCGCTGGAGGCCATCGACCGCATCCGCGATACTTCAGAGTCGCACGACCGCGTCTTCGTCGTGGAGGTGATGGGCCGCGCGGATGGGTCCATCGCCATGGAGGTTGCCCTGGCGGGCGGCGCCGAAGCGGTCATTACGCCGGAGCATCACGTCGACATGGTGGAACTGTGCCGGCGCATCCAGGCCTGGCGCGAGCGCGGCAAGATGTCCTGCATCGTGGTCGTGGCCGAAGGCGCCGCCAGCGGGGCTGCCGTGGGCGCGACGATCACGCAGGTCACGGGGATCGAAACGCGCGTCTCGGTGCTCGGCCACATCCAGCGCGGCGGCTCCCCCACCGCCCGCGACCGCTCACTCGCCACTCGCATGGGCGTCTGTGCCGCGGACCTGCTCCTGGCCGGCAGCACCAACCTCATGGTGGGCGTCGGCGAGGGCGGCGCCACAGTCACCAGCCCGCTGGAGGAGATCCTGCAGCAGGAGCACAAGCTCGACGCCTCGCTGTTCGACGTGCTGGAAGTGACGGCCACTTGACGCAGCCGAAGGGCGACGGGTACCCGCTGTGAGGATCGAGGAGTTCCGAAGGACGGTTCGCCAGGAGTTCGGCAAGCGGCTGGAGCACGCCACGCCGGCCAATGTGCGCGAGTTCCTGGACAAGATGGGCGAACGCGAGTTCGAGTCGCGAGGGAGCCGCCGGCGTATCGAGATATGCGAGGAGCAGACCACCTACGAGAGCATCCTGAAGGACTTCTACGCCCGGGTCCTCGAGATGCCGCCGGAGGAGGGCATGATGCTCCTCTGGACGATGTCGTTCGAGATGTCCTTCGCCATGCTGGAGCACGACCTCTCCGAGAGGTTCGACCACCTCTTCGGCGAGGCGGCGGACTGAGGTCGCCTCAGTCCACGAAGTCGATCTCGCCCACGCTGGGTGCCAGGCCTCGGCTCCGGGCCTCCTCCAGGAACAGGCGGATGCTCCTCTTGCCTGCCTCGCCCATGTCCACGGTCCAGTGGTTGACATACATACCCACGAACCGGTCGGCGGTCTCGGCAGGCATGTCGCGGGCGAAGGTCAACGCGTAGCCCAGGGCATCCGGGCGTTGCTCCAGCCCCAGGACGATGCTCTTCTTGATGTCGCGCGAGATCGTGGCGGCCAGGTCGGCGGACAGGTTGCGCCGGATGGCGTTGACGCCGAGCGGCAACGGTAGCCCCGTACGCTCCTTCCACCAGGCTCCCAGGTCCACCACGAGGCTCAGCCCGGCGTCGCCATAGGTGAGCTGCCCCTCGTGGATCAGCAGGCCCGCATCCACCTCGCCGGCGATCACCGCGGGCATGATGGCGTCGAAGGGCATCACCCGGTAGCGCACCGCCGCCTCGGCGCCCGTAGCGCCCTCCTCCACCATAGGCTCGTCAAGGAAGATTGACAGGGCCAGGAAGGCGCTGGTCATCAGCCCCGGAATGGCCACGACCTTGCCGCGCAGGTCCGCCACGGCGGCAGGCTGGGTCGTCACAACCATGGGACCGTAGCCGTCACCCATGCTGGCGCCGTGGGTCAGGATGGCGTACCGGTCTGCCACGTAGGCGTAGGCATGAACCGAGATGGCGGTGGTCTCAAGCAGGCCTTCGCGCGCCCACTCGTTGAGCGTCTGGATATCCCGCAGCACATGCTCGTACTGGATGCCCGGGGTCTGTACCGAACCCGAAGCGAGGCCATAGAACATGAAGGCATCGTCGGAGTCAGGGCTGTGGCCTATTCGGACGAGTGTAGGCATGCTGAGGGCACCTTCCAGCGGGGACGCACCAGGCGGGCGTCGGGATGTAACAGTCTACCAGCCCATGCGGAAGGTGTAACCGGCGCGGCGCCACGCGGGTTCCATCGGCAACCATGCAGACGCCGTCCGCCACGATAGGAGAGCAAGGCTGGTCGTACGGCTACGGGACCGAGGACCGGGCGCGGGGTTGTGGTACGCTAGCCGCAGCCATGAGTACGCGGTTAGCCATCAACCTAATGGAACATGAGATGCCGACGGCCACACGAGCCGCGGAGACCGACGACCTGCTCGCCGTGCGATGCAGGTCCGGCGACAAGTCCGCGTTCGACGCCATCGTGAGCCGCTATCAGGAGCGGCTTATGCGGTTCTCTACGCGGGTCCTGGGGAGCCAGGCTGAGGGCGAGGACGCGGCCCAGGAGGCGCTCATCCGGGCCTACCGGGCCATGCAGAGCTATCGAACCGAGGGACTGCTGCAGAGCTGGCTCTACCGGATCACGCTGAACGAGTGCCGGAGGCGCATCAGGCGGCGCAAGCTGTTGCTGCCGTTCGACGCCCTGCGGCGGAAGGACCCCGGACCAGGTCCGGAAGAGCTGGCGGTGGCGGCTGATAGGGCGCACGATGTGCGTGACGCAGTGGCGGCACTGCCCGACCACTACCGAATCATTATGGTTATGTTTTATTTTGAGAACATGAGCGTCGATGAGATCTCCCGAACGGCAGGCATTTCCGTGAGCGCCGTGAAGGTGCGGCTTCACCGGGCCAGGGAGCGCCTGCGCCATGGTCTTGCAGAGGGACAGGAGCGATGAAGGGCCAACTGAACAGACCGACGAGCGGCCTCCTGACCTGCAGGCAGGCGCGCGCCCGGATCGACGACTGGCTGGACGAGCGGGACGCCCATATGGGCGAAGACCTGGCTGCCCACGTCGGCTCCTGCGCGGGCTGCCGCGCCCACGTGCGGCAGTGGAACGAGATCGAGCTGGTGCTGCGAGGCGCCGCCGCCGAGGTGCTCGAGCCGACGCCGACGAAGGCTCGCCGGCGTCCTGCCGTCCGCGGGCTACGGCTGGCGGCCGCGGCGACGTGCGCCATACTCCTGCTGGCCGTCATCTGGACCGCCGTCGCGCGGCCGCGAGCGCTCATGGCCTGGCGCAACACCGGCCATGCGACCGGCCGGGGACGTACCTGGCAGGCTCCCACCAGCAATCCCGGCGCCGCCGTGGAGCCACGGGACCTGCCCATGGCTACCACGCCGTAGGTCGCGCCCCGAGGGCTAGAACTCGGTGCCGCTGGTGAACTGGAAGCCCTCCACGCGCAGGGCCGGCACATAGGCGCCGAGGTACGATCCCACCACCTCCGGCACACCCACATGCGTAACCGCCGACAGCACCCGTAGCGGGCTATCGTTGAAGCGCATGTTCTTGGCGCCGCCGACCACCTTCCCATCGCGGACTACGAAGAGGCCGTCGCGCGTCATGCCCGTGAGCAGCAGCCGCATGGGATCGACGAAACGGATGTACCAGAACCGCGTCACCAGCAGGCCCTCTTCGGTGGCGGCGACCATCTCATCCACCGTGGTTCCGCCGCCATCGATCACCATGTTCGTCGGTCGGCCCACGAACGGCCGCCCGCTCTTGGACGCCCAGTAGCGCGAGTTGGCCAGGTTCTGGAGGACGCCCTCGCGGATCCAGTCGACGCTCATTGCGGGCAGGCCGTCCTCCACGAAGGAGGCACCGGGGCTGAGCGGATGGGCCGGCTCACTGCGAAGGGAGATCGACGGCGCGGCGATCCGGGCGCCGACCTTGCCGGTGAAGGCGCTCCGCCCCTCGTCGGCCGACTTCGCGTCCAGCGACCAGAGCATGAAGGCCAGCAGCTCGGCCACCGCCGCCGGCTCAAGGATCACGGTCGTGGGCTTGGCAGGCGATGCTACGGGACCGGCCGCCGTGAGGGCCTTCCCGACCGCGGTGGCCGACACGGCGCCGGCATCGACCTGCGAGAGCTGCCATCCGCCGCCGGAGGCCCAACCGGAGCTGTCAGCGCCCAGGGCGGAGCAGACCAGCTCGGCCGAGGTGGCGCGATGGTAGGCCCGATGCCCGGACGAGTTCAGCAGTGCCGTAAAGCCGGACTCGGTGGCATAGCTGCCCGCGCCGCGGAGTCCGGCGGCAATCACGGGCTTCAGGGTCTGCACGACGACCTGAGCCCGGGCCTCGGGGCCGCACTCGGCCACGGCGTCGTCCCACGCCTGTACGGTCGGGCAATCGATCGGTCCCGGCGGAGGCATGAACTCGGTGTCCGGCGCCGCCACGCGGGCAATGGCCTCGGCGCGCTGCACCGCATCCCGAACGCCCTCAGCCGTCAGCAGGTTGGTGCGCGACCGGCCCAGTCGGCAGCCGAAGGCCGATTTCACCGAGAGCTGCACGTTGGCCTTGGCCACATTCTGGGTGATGCTGTTGTTGGCGAACCGGGTGGAGCCCACGTTGGTCCCGCTCAGCACCAGTTCGGTGTGCTCTGCGGTGGCATGGCGAAGGGCCTGCTCCAGCAGCTGCTGGGCCTCGTTCTCAGTCATGTGGGCCTCCTTGGCCTGGTTCGACGGGGCGCACGGTTACGCCCGATTGCGTTACCGAACTCGAACGAACGGCTGTAGCTTAGAGAAAGTCTTCTCGCCGATCCCCGATACATCCATCAGCTGCTCCGCGGCCGTGAACCTGCCGCTCTGCCGCCGGTGCTCCACGATGCGGGCGGCCATGGAGGGCCCGATGCCGGGCAGCCGCTGCAACTCATCGGCTGAGGCGCTGTTGATGTCCACGGTCCCCTCGCCCACCGTCCGCAGCTTCTTCGGGCCGTCGTGGCGGTCACCGGTCGGCCCGCGCCCTCGGGACGCAACCACCGCGGGCGGCCGCACCTCGGGCACAGAGGCGTCGCCCTTCCTCAGCACCACCAGCTGGCGGCCGTCGTCCAGCCTCTCGGCCAGGTTGATGCTCTGCAGGTCGGCCTCCGGTGTGGCTCCGCCTGCGGCTGCCACGGCGTCCTGCGTTCGCGCCCCGGGCTTCAGCGTCACCACGCCCGGCTTCGCCACCGCCCCGATGACGTGGACTACGATCGGTCCGGCCGCCGCGGCAGCCCCCTCGGAGCCGGTAGTCGGCTGAAGCTGACCCGGCGGCGAGACCGTGATCTCTTCCTCGACGGCCCTGCCGCGGCCGAAGAAAGCCACGGAGGCCATCACCAGCAACGCCAGCAGGAGCACTGCCGCCGCCACGATCTGGCCCGCGTTCCATGCGATGCCCTGCCTGTCTCCGCCCGCCGGTTCAGTCGACACCTGGCTGCGCCGCTAAAACTCCGCGCTGCCCGGAGTGCGCGGGAATGGGATCACGTCGCGGATGTTCTTCATGCCGGTGAGGTACATCAGGATGCGCTCGACGCCCAGCCCGAAGCCCGCGTGCGGGACGGAGCCGAACCGCCGCAGGTCGAGGTACCACCAGTAAGGCTCGAGGTCCAGGCCCTGCTCGACGATGCGCGCCTGCAGCACGTCGTGCCGCTCCTCGCGCTGGCTACCGCCGATGATCTCACCGATCCGCGGAGCCAGCACATCCATGGCGCGCACGGTCTTGCCGTCGTCATTGGCGCGCATGTAGAAGGCCTTGATCTGCTTCGGGTAGTCGGTGACGATGACCGGACGCTTGAAGGTCTCCTCGGTCAGGAACCGCTCATGCTCGGCCTGCAGGTCGCAGCCCCACTCCACCGGGAACTCCCACGTGCGGTCGGCGCGCCGGAGGATCTCCACGGCCTCGGTGTACGTGACGTGCTCGAAATCGACGGACGCCACATGTTCCAGCGTGCCCAGCACCGTCGGGTCGATGCGCTTCGTGAAGAACTCGATGTCGGCCAGGCAGGTGTCGAGGACGTAACGGATGACGTACTTCAGGAAGTCCTCGGCCAGCCGCATGTCGCCGGCCAGGTCGCAGAAGGCCATCTCCGGCTCAACCATCCAGAACTCGGCCAGGTGGCGCGGCGTATTGGAGTTCTCCGCCCGGAACGTAGGCCCGAACGTGTAGACGTTGCTGAAGGCCAGGGCGAAGATCTCGGCCTCGAGCTGGCCGCTCACGGTCAGGTAGGCGGGCTTGCCGAAGAAGTCCTGCGAGAAGTCGATGGCGCCTCCCTCGGTCCTCGGCACGTTCTGCATATCCAGCGTGGTGACGCCGAACATGGCCCCGGCGCCCTCACAGTCCGACGCGGTGATGACCGGCGTGTGGACGTAGATGAAGCCGCGCTCCTGAAAGAAGCGGTGGATGGCGTAGGAGACGGCATTGCGGACGCGAAAGACGGCGCCGAACGTGTTCGACCGGCTACGCAGGTGCGCGATGTCGCGGAGGAACTCCATGGTGTGCCCCTTCTTCTGAAGGGGATAGGTCACGGTGTCGGCGCCGCCGTGAACGGCCAAGCCGGTCACCTTGAGCTCCACCGACTGGCCCGCGCCCGGCGAGGCCACCAGTTCGCCGCCGGCAGTCACCGAGGCGCCCGTGGTTACGAGGGCCAGCGTCTCGGCCGTCAGGACGCCGTCATCGATCACCAGCTGCAGGTCCTGCATGCAGCTGCCGTCGTTCACCTGGGCGAAGTGGATGCCCTTGCTGTCGCGCCGCGTCTTCACCCAGCCGCTGATCTCAACCGACGAGCCCACCGGCATCGCCAGGATGTCGCGCACATAGCCGCCCGGTCCAAGCATGATCCGCTCCTTTGCCTTCCTAACCCATGACCACGTTAACGAGCTTGCCGGGCACGACGATCACCTTGCGAATGGTCTTGCCGGCGGCCTCCTCGGCCAGCTTGGGGCTGGCCAGGGCCAGCTCGCGCAGGCCTGCCTCGTCGATGCCCACGGGCGCCGTGATGCGGTCGCGGAGCTTCCCGTTCACCTGCACGATGATGGTCAGCTCCTCGTCGGCGGCCACGGCATCGTCGTAGCTGGGCCACGGAGCCCGGTAGGTGATGCCCTTGTGGCCCATGCGCTCCCACAGCTCGTCTGCGGTGTGGGGTGCGATGGGCGCCAGGAGCAGCGTGAGAGCCTCCAGCGCCTCGGCCTTGAGCGCGGCGCGGATCGGATCGGCGTCCGCGCCGCCGTCCGGCGGGCTGTAGAGGTAGAGCTCGTTCACCATCTCCATCAGCGCCGCGACGGCTGTGTTGAAGCGGAACGCCTCAATATCCTCGGTCACCTTGCGGATGGTCTGGTGCACCTTGCGGCGGAGCTTGCGGTCGGCCCCGGCCAGATCCGCGCCGGCCAGGATGGCGCGCCACTCCGGGGTGTACGTCGTCATGTTGGCCATGCACCAGCGCCAGACGCGGTTCATGAAGCGCAATGCGCCGTGGATGCCCTCGTCGCTCCACTGCACGTTGTCCTCGAAAGGCGCCACGAACATCAGGTAGACGCGGAGGCTGTCAGCGCCGTAGCGCTCGGCGATGTCGTCCGGCCGCACCACGTTGCCCTTGGACTTTGACATCCGGACCCAGCGCCAGATGATCTCGGCCTCGGGGTAGTCGTCGCGCTCCTCGGGCCGCAGGACGATCCAGTCGATCACCTTCTCGTCGCCGCCATCCTCCTCGCCGGCGCTCTCGGATCCGCGCGGACGGCGGCCCGGCGTGTAGGCGAGCATGGAGCCCTGGTTGCGCAGCTTGGTGAAGGGCTCCACGAAGCCGACGAGGCCGGCGTCGTACATCACCTTGGTCCAGAAGCGGGCGTAGAGCAGGTGCATGACGGCGTGCTCGGCGCCGCCCGTGTAGAGGTCCACCGGAAGCCAGGCGTCGATGAGCGCACGATCCGCGAAGACCTCAGCATTGTGCGGGTCGGCGAAACGGAGGAAGTACCAGGACGAGCAGGCGAAACCGCCCATGGTGTCGGTCTCGCGCCGGGCTGCCGCGCCGCAGTCCGGGCAGGGGGTCTCGACGAACTCGGGGATCGTCGCCAACGGCGACTCGCCGGTACCGGAGGGCTTGTAGTTCTCCACGTCGGGCAGCAGGACGGGCAGCTGCTCGTCCGGGACGGGCACCTCGCCGCACTGCGGGCAGTGGACGATGGGGATGGGAGCGCCCCAGTACCGCTGCCGGCTGATGAGCCAGTCGCGGAGCTTGTAGTTTACGCGTCCCTCGCCGACGCCGTGCTGCTCCAGCCAGCGGACAACGACCCCTACGGTCTCCTTGCTGTTCGGCAGGCCCTCGAAGGGGAAGTCCGGCACTCGGGCGCCCGGACCGGGAGCGAAGGTGCGCATGACGCCGCCCTCGGGCTGGGCCGACGCCATCTCGGCGCCGGACTGGTTGCCGCCGGGCTCGGCGTAGACCAGTTCGACCGGTATGTCGAACTTCCTGGCAAACTCGAAGTCGCGCTGGTCGTGAGCGGGGACCGCCATGATCGCACCGGTCCCGTAGCCCATGAGCACGTAGTCGGCCACCCAGATCGGGATCGGCTTGCCGTTCACCGGGTTGTCGGCGTAGGCACCGGTGAAGACGCCGGTCTTCGTGCGCTCGGTGCTCATGCGCTCGATGTCGGTCTCGTTGCGTGCCCTCTGCGCGTAGGCCTCGACCTCGGCGCGCTGCTCGTCCGTGGTAATCTCGGCCACCAGCGGATGCTCCGGCGCAAGCACCATGAAGGTCGCGCCCCAGAGTGTATCGGGACGCGTGGTGAAGACCCGGATCGTCGCGTCGTGCCCGTGGACCGCGAAGTCGACCTCGGCTCCCTCGCTCCGGCCGATCCACTCGCGTTGCGACTGCTTGATGCCCTCGGACCACTCGATCGTGTCGAGGTCGCTCAGGAGCCGCTCGGCGTAGTCGGTGATGCGGAAGTACCACTGCGGCATGGGCCGCTTCTCGGCCGGCGCGTCGCAGCGCCAGCAACGGCCGTCCTTCACCTCTTCGTTGGCCAGGCCGGTCTTGCAGGAGGGGCACCAGTTGATCGGCGCGTTGGCCCGGTAGGCCAGGCCGCGCCGGTAGAGGAGCAGGAAGAACCACTGCGTCCACCGGTAGTAGTCCGGCAGGCTGGAGTTGATCTCGCGGCTCCAGTCATACGTGGCGCCGATGAGCTTCAGGGTGCGCTTGTAGCTGGCGGCGTACTCGG
This sequence comes from uncultured Chthonomonas sp., assembly GCA_903885605.1. Classification (GTDB taxonomy): domain Bacteria; phylum Armatimonadota; class Chthonomonadetes; order Chthonomonadales; family CAJBBX01; genus CAJBBX01. The sequence continues at coordinate 70,590 of CAISJD010000198.1, forward strand.
GCACCATGTCGCGCGGGTTGCGGCCGCGCTTGATGGCCTCGTTCTCCGCGGGCTGGCCGAAGGCGTCCCACCCCATGGGATGGAGCACGTCGAAGCCGCGCATGCTCTTGAAGCGGCAGAAGGCGTCGGTGGGCGCGTAGTTCTTGCAGTGGCCGACGGAGAGGCCCGCGCCGGATGGGTACGGGAACATCTCCAGCGCGTAGAACGTGGGCCGCCCGGAGCCGGTCTCAGCCCGGAACGCCGATGTCTCCTCCCACGCCGCCTGCCACTTCGCCTCGATCGCCCTGAAGTCGTACCGGTCTTCCATGCCGCTCCCCTTTTCCGTAACGCACCCGCTATTATAGATTCGCGGAGGGTTCGACCGTCATACCCCGCGCCGCATCCGGCGCACCTGCTCCACGACGATGGAGGCCGCCCGGTCTGCTTGATCCTCCGTGACACCTCTGCCGAAGCTGAACCTGACGCTCGCCCGGGCTTCGTCCTCGTCCAACCCCATGGCCAGCAGCACGTGCGATGGCTCCGGGCTACCCGCCGAGCAGGCCGCGCCCGTCGATGCCGCTACGCCGGCCATATCCAGCGAGATCACCAGCGCCGCGCCGTCCAGCCCGCCGAAACGCAGGTTCACGACGCCCGGCCTGGTGCGCCCGGCAGGCCCGTTACGCTGGACCTCGGGCACGCCCACCCGGACGGCAGCCTCGAACCGGTCGGCGCAGGCGCGGGCAAGCGCGGCGTCGTCCTCGCGGCGCTCCATGGCCAGCCGCACGGCCTCGCCGAACCCGACGATCAGATGCAGCGCCTCGGTGCCCGACCGCACGCCGCGCTCCTGGCTGCCGCCGTGCAGGATGGGCCGCAGGCGAACGCCACGCCGGACGGTGAGCGCGCCGACGCCGGGCGGGCCGCCGATCTTGTGCGACGAGACCGACGCCAGGTCGCATCCCATGCGCGCGGGCAGGAAGGGCAGGCAGCAGAAGCTCTGCACCGCGTCCGTATGGCAGAGCGCACCCACGCGGTGCGCCGCAGCCGCCATGGCGGGCACATCCATGACGGCGCCCGTCTCGTTGTTGGCGTGCATCACGGAGACGAGCGCCACACTCTCGTCCAGAGCCTGCGCCACGGCTTCCGGCTCGACGCGGCCGTCGGGGCCCGGCGCCATGCGGGTAACCCGGAACCCGCGCCGCTCGGCCTGCTCGGCGGCGCCCAGCACGGCGTGGTGCTCGATGGCGGAGACCACCAGTGCATCGCGTCCCGCCGGAGCGGCGCCCATGCAGCCCAGGATGGCCAGGTTGTCGGCTTCGGTGCCGCCGCTGGTGAAGAGGACCTCGGCGAAGTCCACGCCCAGGGCCTTCGCCAGCGTCTCCCGCGCCTCGTCGATCAGGCCGCGGGCCTTGCGCCCGGCCGAGTGGAGGCTGGACGGATTGCCGAGGCCCATGGCCATGACGTCGGCCATCCGTTCCGCCACCGTCGGGTCCAGCGGTGCGCCGGCGGCGTAGTCCAGATAGATCACGAACCGAGGACCTGGTCGGCCAGATCGCCCCAAGCGGCGCGGCGCACGCGCGGCAGCGTCATCTGCAGGATCGTCTGCATATTGACCACATCCTCGGCGTTGTAGGCCAGGAGGTTGCGGCGCGCCGCCTCGTCGTCGTCGTTCCACCACTGCCACCAGAGGCGCACGGCGTCGTAACCGCTCATGCCCATGGTCTCGCCGGATCGGCGCAGGCCCAGCTGGGTCTCGATGCTCTTGAGGCCGCCCTTGAGCCCGACGCGGCGCAGCACGTGGCAGAGGTCCACATGGAGTTGCGGGAAGCGGACGCCGAACTCGCGCTGGAGGACGGGCAGGTCGAACGACGACCCGGAGAACGTGACAATGGCGGTGAAGCCCTCCAGCAGGTCGGCGAAGTCGCGCAGGTTCTCGTTCCGCACGAACTGGCGCATGGTCTGCCCGTCGTAAATGCCGACCACAGTGGTGGAATCCTCGGCGGACGAGCCCGTGGTCTCGATGTCCAGGTAGCCGATGCGGTCGCCGAACTCAGAGAGGGCGCGCCAATGCTCGGAGCGTGGCAACTCGGCGGCGAACCAGCGATAGTCGCCCTGGGCCAGCCGCTCGCGGGACTCCTCCAGGCGGGGCAGCAGCCAGCCCTCCAGCCGGCGCGGAACCGGCGCGCCCTCTGCCAGGCAGTCATCCCAGGTGAGGAGGCCGTTGCGCCAGAGGCGTTTCTCGGTGGCCGGGCCGACCGTTGGGCAGTGGACGAAGGTGTTCTGGAGCATGGGCTATGCGCCCGCCGATCCGGCTCGGTAGTGCACTTCGCCCTGCGCACGCAGCAGCTCGGCGGCGGCCTCCGGCGTGATGTCGCGCTGGGCTTCGGCCAGCATCTCGTAGCCGACCATGAACTTCTTCACGTCGGCGCTGCGCAGGAGCGGCGGGTAGAAGTGGGCGTGGAGCTGCCAGTGGTCGCCGGGGTCATCGGTGGCCGTGGGCGCTCCGTGCCAGCCCATCGAGTAGGGGAACGAGATTTCCCAGACATTGTCATAGCGGGTCAGGAGGCGCTTGAGGACCTGTGCCAGTCCATCGCGGGCGGGCGCGTCCAGGTCGGTCATCCGCGCGAACCGGCGGCGGGGCAGCAGCAGCGTCTCGAAGGGCCACATGGCCCACCAGGGCACCAGGGCGACCCACTCGTCGTTCTCGGCCACGATGCGCTCGCCGCGCTCCAGTTCCCAGTCCAGGTAGCGGCAAAGGAGCGGGACGCCGTGGGAGGCGTGGTAGCCGCGCTGGCGGGCATCCTCCTTGGAGGCTTCGTTCGGCAGGAAGTCGCCTGCCCAAATCTGACCGTGCGGATGCGGATTGGAGCAACCCATGACGGCGCCCTTGTTCTCGAAGACCTGGACCCACCGGTGCCGCGCACCGAGTTCCCGGACCTGCTCCGACCAGAGGCCCACGATATCAACGATGCTCCGCTCGGGTAGCTCCGGCAGCGAAAGGTCATGCCGCTCGGAGAAGCAGATCACCCGGCACGTCCCCAGCACGGGCGATGCGGCCACCAGTCCGTCGCACTCAAGGACGGGGTCCGCGGGACCCGAGTGCTCGGGGCGAATGGCCTGGAAGTCGTTGTCGAAAACATAGGGCCCGTGATAGTCGGGGTTCCGGGCGCCAAGCTTCCGCACATTGCCGGGGCAGAGGTAGCAGTCGGGGCTGTACCGGAGGCCGGCCGCCTCGCCGGAGCCCTTGGAGCGGGCGCCGTCCCACGGGCGGTCCACCCGGTGCGGGGAGACCAGCAGCCACTCGCCGGTGAGGGCGTTGAGCCTGCGATGCGAGTTCTTGCCGAGCGCCATCCGGTAGCCTCCTCGGGTCCGACGGTGGAAGGTGGTACGATTCGCAGCAGGCGTCACCGACGCCACGCCGCCCAGAGAGGTCCGCCATGCCCGTGCCTTCAGGTTACCGCATACGCCCGTTCGAGCCCGGCGACCTGCCCACGCTGCAGGCCATCACGGTGGAGACGTTCGGCCCGGTCTCGATCGACAGGGCCATCGACGACGCCTTCCCCGGCGCGCTACCCGGCAGTTGGGCCGATCGCAAGACGCAGGCCATCGCCGATGACTGCCGCATCGAGCCGGAGGGCGTGCTGGTCGCGGTGGACGCCGAGGGCGCCGTGGCAGGCTACGTGACCTCGCGGACGAACAGCGCGACGCGCATCGGCTGGATCCCCAACCTTGCGGTGGGCCAGGGGAGCCGTCGCCTGGGACTGGGCCGCGCCCTGCTGGAGGCGTGCAAGGAACGCCTGCTGACATGCGGCATGGTGGTCGCCAAGATCGAGACGCTGGAGCACAACGAGATCGGCCGCGCGCTCTACCCGTCGCTGGGGTTTGTCGAGATCGCGCGGCAGGTCCACTACATCGCGCGCCTGACGGATGAGGCGCCGCAGGATTGCGAGGGTAGCGAGGCATGCTGATCACAGCCACCATGGCGGCATTGTTGGCCGTATTGATCCAGGGCACGGGGCAGGTCGGCGGCTTCTCCTTTGCGCACATCACCGACACGCACTGCTCCGGCTCCGCCAACGAGGCATACCTCCGCAAGTGGGTCGCGGCGCTGCCCGGCATTTCGCCGCGGCCGGCCTTCGTGGTGAACACCGGCGACATCGCAGAGCTCGGCACGCCCGCCGAGTTCGCGAGGTACGGGGCCGCCATCGCCGGCGCGGCTGCGCCGATCCACAGCGTGCCGGGGAACCACGATGTGCGCTGGGCGCCGTTGGGCAAGGAGGGCTTCACGCAGGCAGTCGGTCCGGCCTACCGCTCCTTCGACCAGGGCGGCTGCCACTTCGTGCTGCTCGACAGCACCATCGTGCTGGAGCACTGGGGCCATTTCGACGGGGCGCAGCTCGCCTGGCTCGAGGGCGACCTGAAGAAGCTGAAGCGTGGGACGCCGGTCTTCGTCTTCTTCCACCACTGGCTGGGCCGCGACAGCTCGAACATCGACAACGCCGCCGAGCTGCTGCGCATCCTCGCGCCCTACAACGTGGCCGCCGTCTTCATGGGCCACGGGCACAAGGACTGGCACTGGACGACGGCCGGCATCGACTGCTTCATGGCGATGGGCCTCTACCAGGGCTCGTGGCACCGCATCGATGTGACCTCCGAGACGGCCAAGGTGGTCCTGGTCAAGGAGGCGGGCGAGCAGACTGTGGCGGAGATCCGCCTTCACAGGCCTGCCCGTCCCGCCCTGCGGCTTACCTGGGACGACCCCGAGGCGCCCAACCTGGCCAGGAGGCGCTTCCTCGCCGTGGTCACAGGAGCCGACGGCAAGGCCGTGACCGAGGGACTTCGCGGCGAGTTCACCATCGACGGAGGCGCCACGCAACCGGCGCAGATCGACGCAGCGGCCAAGAAGCCGCGCGGCCTCACAGGCGAGTTCGAGACCGAAGCCCTTGCCGCCGGACGCCACACCCTCGGCGTCACGGTGACGTTGCCGGACGGCGCGTCAGCATCAGGCGAGATGCCATTCGTGTATGAGCCCACTGACGCCCGGCCCAACCTTGCGTGGGAGTTCAAGGCGGCCGATACCATCCAGGGCAATCCGACGCTGGTCGATGACCGTCTGCTCTGCCCCAGCTTCGACGGCAAGCTCACCTGCCTGAAGGCGTCCACAGGAGCCAAGGCATGGGCGCTGACTACTGGCGGGGCGCTCTTCTCCTCGGCCGCGGTGGCCGACGGGCGCGTCTTCGTGGGCTCCATGGACCACAAGCTCTACGCCGCCGACCTGAAGGGCGGGGCCAGGCTCTGGGCCACCGACATCGGCAGCCCCCTCTTTGCCACGCCGGCGGTCTGCGGCGGAGTTGTCTGCATCGGCGCGAACAAGGCGATCGTGGGGCTGGATGCCGCCTCAGGCAAGCAGCTCTGGCGCGTGGCGGCGGGGAGCTTCTTCCAGTCGCGCGCCGCCACCGACGGCTCGGCGTTCTACCTCGGCGGCTGGGACAACACGCTCTACGCCATCGAGGCCGCCACCGGGGCCGTGCGCTGGAAGGCCCGCATGGGGCGCACCAAGGCCGGGGCCATCAGCACCTACTACTCCCCCGCCATCGCCTCGCCTACCTGCGGGGGCGGGCGCGTCTACGCCGTGACGAACGACGGCCTCCTCCACTGCCTGGACGCGGCGACCGGCGCCGAGGCGTGGGCCGTGCGCGCGCCCAAGGGCGGCGACGGCTTCGGCTACTCGTCACCCCTCCTCCACGAAGGGCGCATCTACCTGGGCGGCCTGGGTGACGCCGGCCGCGGCGACTGCTACTGCCTCGACGCCGCCACGGGCGCCCTGGTCTGGCGATGCTCGACCGGCGCCGACAACTACGACTCGTCGCCTGCCGCCATCGGCCCGTGGATCGCCATCGGCTCTGTGAAGAACCGGCTCACCTGGATCAACGCCCGGACAGGCAAGGTCGGCGGAGCGTACAGCGTGGGAGGCGGCTACAGCTTCACCACGCCATGCGGTTCGGCCGACCTCACCTTCACGGCGGGCATGAGCGGGATCGCCACGGCGATGCGCACGCCGGCGGCGCCGGCGCCGTGACCCGGTCACGGGTGAGGCGAGAGGCCGAACCCTTTCGGCCTCCTCCCACGTAGTGCTGATAGGCCTCGCTGAAGCCGGGCCTACCAGTCACCACCGGCGCCATGCGCCGCAGGAGAGACGGCCATGAACTGCCGCGCGTGCGATGCCTCGCTTCCCAGCGACGCCGAAGCCTGCACGGTCTGCGGGCTGATGCCCGGCGGACCCGCCCTGGAGTGGACCCGCGCTCCCGAGGCAGAGGCCTTCGACCAGTTGCGCGAGATCACAGGCGACGAGCCGCTGCTGGGCTTCGCCCGCGGCCGCCTCGTCGGAGACGTGCCGGGGATGCCGTCGCTCAGCACGCTTCTGGGCGGCAGCGTCTACGCCAACCTCGCGATCTCGCCCACGCACCTCTGGGTGCAGGCGTTGCGCGTCTCGCGGAACGGCACGGCTCCGGCGCGGACCGTCGTGCTTGAGTATCCCGCAGCCGTGCGGATCAGCGCAGAGGAGTCCGACCACCTGGGCGTCGGCTCAGTAGCGCGGATCACCATGGACTTCGGAGCGCGGGGCACGGCGCGGCTCCGCTCGGTGGGCCGCTTCGCGCGGCTTGCCATGCGGCTGGCCGAATGCGCGCCCAGGGCCGCGGTGGAGGGCGAGCCGACCGGCGCGGCCTGCTCGGCATGCGGCAGGGATGTCGAGCGCAGCGCGCGCTTCTGCCCCTTCTGCGGCGCGGCGCGCGGACTGGAGGTGTAGGCCATGGCAGACCAACCCAACGCACGGCAGACCTTCCCCGGCATTAATGCGGCAGCGTTCGAGCACCCGCTGGACCGCGCGGCGCTGGAGGCCCTCCGCAAGACGCCGGGCCTGGCCCTGCTCTTCAAGAAGCTGGGCGCACTGGGGCCTGAGCGGCAGGTGCGGCTCTTCTTCACCGCAGACAGCCTGCGCATCTCGCCGCGGCAGCTGCCCGCCGTCTACGAGCTGCATCGCGAAGCCTGCGCCACGCTCGACGTGCCGGAGCCTGACCTCTTCCTCTTCCAGGACCCGCGCCCGAACGCCTTTGCCATCGGCATGGAGCGCTTCACCATCGTCCTCTCGTCGGGTCTGGTGGAGCTGCTGGACGCCGACGAGTTGCGCTCCGTCATCGGCCACGAGCTGGGCCACGTGAAGTCCGGGCACATGCTCTACCGGACCATTGCCATCTTCCTCTGGATCCTCGGCGACGCGGCGCTTCGGCGGCTGCCCATCATGTCGCTCATCAATGAGGCCATCGCGCTGGCGATGTACGATTGGATGCGCAAGTCCGAGCTCACCGCCGACCGCGCCGCGCTGCTGGTGGCGCAGGATCAGGAGCACGTGAAGCGGACGCTGCTGAAGCTGGCGGCAGGCAAGGCGGGTCAGGACGCGAGCACCGAGGAGTTCGTACGGCAGGCCGACGACTACGAGGACATGGACACGAACCTGCTGGACCTGATCTACAAGTTCGACATGACCCGCTTCCAGACGCACCCGTTCCCCGCCCTGCGCGCTCGGGAGGTTCAGCGCTGGGCCGCGTCACCGGAGTATGGTGCGATCCTGGGCGGCGCCTATCCGCGGGCGGACGGCACTGCGGCGGCGGATCGGCGGTGCGGGGCCTGCGGGGCGCGCATCGGCAACGTGCAGTACCGCTTCTGCCCGGAGTGCGGCTCGGCGGCCTAGAAGAGCCGAAGCGCGAGCAGGCCGATCGCCTTGAGGCCTGTAGCGATCATGCCTACGCCCAGCAGGGCGGCCAGGGCGAACTGACCCACGCAGACCAATCCGACCGCGAACTGGGCGACCGCTATGGGCGCGGCGATGAACTGGCCGAGGCCGAAGACCGACGCGGCGCCTACCTGTGCCACGACGATGACGCCCCGAGCGAACTGGCCGATGGCCACAACGCCCCGGGCAACCCGGATCTTGCCGTTCGCGTCGCGCCCGACCGCGATGTGAAGCAGGGGCATGCCGCGCCATGTGGCGGCAGATCGATACTCATAGCCCGTTCCGGTCCAGTTCTGGTTGGCAGGACGCGGGGCGCCGCAGTGTGGGCACACCGCGGCCACCGCGGCCACGGGTTGTCTGCAGACGCGGCACGAGCCGAGGCCGGCCGCCGTTTGGGTCTGCACCGGAGGCGCGGCGGCCGGCAGGTTCAGCGCAACGCGGGCGCGGCCCACCAGCTCAGCAGGGGACCCGACCCGGGCCAGCACATCCGCCACGCTACCGGGGATTTGGGGCGACGCGGAGGCGAGGTCCAACTCCAGTTCGAGTTGCGCCCGGACATGGTCAAGGAGACGCTGCCGCTCCTCCGATGTGGAGCCCGCAAGAAGCCGCTCGGCCTCGGCCATGGCGCCCGCAACGTCAGCGTGATGCACGGGTTCCGCAGTCGTGAGCATCCGCCCTCCCCCTCCGCGCCGTCAGCTACGGCATAGAGCGTCTACGGGTCGGGGTTGCCCGTGCCGTTCCAGAGCGAGTTGTCGCGGTAGATGACGCTCAGGTCAAGCCACTTCGCGTGCCCGTCGCAGAAGGCAAGGTTCGCCCCGCCGTGATGCCTGCCGGATACCATGGCAGGATCGTCGGGGTCATGGTACCCGTAGACATCGGGGTCGGGCTTCGGCTTGGGCGGATCGATGGCGTACCCGGCGCGACCTTCGGCGGAGGTGCCGATGCGGCTACGTGAGCCCGCGCTGTCGGCAAACGCAATGGTCTGGGCGGGCACCTCAACGGCGCTGTCGGGGACCAGGCCGCGCCCGAAGGGCAGCAGCCGCGAGTTGCCGAGGTACTGCCAGTTGTAGCCGTAGACCTGCTGCTCGATGTTCATGGGCGGCTTGCGGTTGGACGACGGGCAGTGGAAGAGCGAGGCGGCCTTCATGTACGGGTGGACCATCTGCATCCATCGGTACCCGGGATTGCCGAACCGGTTGAATGAGAAGAACATGTGCGCTTCCCAGTCCTGCACGTACATCGACGTCGCCAGCGCGAACTGCCGTGCATTGGACATACAGGTGGTCTGGCGGGCCTTCTCACGCGCCGACGCGAAGACCGGGAAGAGGATCGCGGCCAGAATGGCGATGATGGCGATGACGACTAGAAGCTCTATGAGGGTGAAGGCGCCCCGCTTGCGCATGGCCGCGGTGCACTCTATGTCATGCATTGGTTGCGTCCTTTCGTCACTGTGTCGCGCCGCGACGGGCGCGCGGCCAGAACTGCAGCAGACCCTTGCGAGCCGATTGTAACACCGATCAGAGCCGTCGGCAAGGAACTCCGGAGCCCCCATCGGCCGACTACATGCCCCCGCATCCCCGGCCGCCGTGACCGGACGACGGAAACCGCTGCCGCACAGCTGCGCCGGGTGTCGGGCTACACTATGGGTATGAGGAACCGAACCGTATGCTGAAGTACCTGACAGAACTCCTGAGCCGGCCCGTATTCGGCCCGGACGGCGCCAAGGTCGGCCGGGTGCATGACGCCATCGCGGGCCAGGTCGGCCGATTGCCGACGCTCAGCGCCATCTTCATACGGGGTCGCCGGGGCGACGGCTGGGTCGGGCTTGACGACATCGACCTCGGCGGCCCGCGCCTCCTGCTGCGTCGCCCGTGGGCCGATACACCACGATACGCACCGGCCGACAGCGATCTGCGCCTTCAGCGCGACATCCTCGACAAACAGATCGTCGATGTGCACGATTACCGTGTCGTACGTGTGAATGATGTGCGCCTGGCCGCCTGCGGCGACCGGGCCTGCGTCATCGGGGTCGATGCCGGGTTCCGAGCCATCCTGCGCCGGACCGGCGTCGGCAAGCCCGTTGAGGCCCTGGCGCGGTTGGTCGGCAAGCCGCTACGGTCACACCTCATCGCCTGGGACGACGTGGAGACGCTGGAGCCCGGCGCGGCGGGCGGCGGACGCATCAAGCTCAAGGTGCCCCACGACAAGATCGCCGCACTCCACCCCGCCGACATCGCGGACATCATCGAGCAGTTGGACCCGCAGCAGCGCACCGAGGTGATCGAGGCGCTGGACGTGGAGACCGCCGCGGACACCATCGAGGAGATGGAGGACGAAGAGGCGGCGGCCGTCATGCAATCGCTGCCCGACGAGAAGGCGGCTGATATCCTCGACGAGATGGACCCGGACGCGGCGGCCGACATCCTGGCTGACCTGACCGACGAGAAGTCCGAGGACCTCCTGGAGCAGATGGAGCCTGAGGAGGCGGCCGACGTCAAGGAGCTGCTGGCCTACCCCGAGGAGACGGCCGGCGGAATGATGACGCCGGACTTCATCGACATACCGGAGCACATCAGCGCGGACGAGACCATCGCGCTGCTTCGCCGGACGCCGCCGGAGGGGCAGTCGATCTACTACCTCTACGTGGTGGACGACGACCGACGGCTGGTGGGCGTGCTCTCGCTGCGGGACCTGATCGTGGCGGAGCCCTCGGCGCTGGTGAGTGCGCTCATGACGACGAGTGTGCGCTACGTCCACACCGACGCCCACGCCGACGAGATCGCACAGACCGTGAACCGCTACAACCTGCTGGCGCTGCCGGTGCTGGACGACTCGGGCAGGCTCACGGGCATCGTCACGGTGGATGACATGCTGGAGCGCATCCTGCCGCCCGACCGGCGGCGCCGGTTGCCGCAGGTCTCACTAGACGACGAGTAGGCCGCCCGGAGCTGCGCGCCCCGGGCGGTTCCCTTTGAAGCCCTACCCCACGGCGACGGGCGCGCTGCCCTGTGCCGCCGATTTCCAGGCCGCCTCGGTCAGCTCGATGACGCGCAGGCCGCACTCGAACGGCGACTGCACCTGGTCGCGGCCCAGGATGGCATCGGCGAAGTTGCGATCCGGCGTCGAGCCGCCGCGCAGGTTATCGAACGTGTAGCGCCCGTTGTTGTCCGCCACCTGCAGCTTGCCGTTGCGCATGAAGAAGACGCCGCCCTCGCACCAGATCGTCACATCCTCGTGCCAGTCCGGCGCATCGCCCACGATGGAGAGGGTCGCCTGCGCGCCGCCGTCGAACCGGAGCGCCACTGCGGAGTTAATATCGACGGGCGTGCCGCAGTTGTCGATGTAGGCGGAGACCGTCTCCACCTTCAACCCGGTGATCCAGAGGATGATGTCGATCAGGTGGCTGCCTGAGTCATTCAGCTGGCCGCCGCCGGAGAGGGCCGGGTCCTGACGCCAGGAGCCTGCGACGCCCGTCTTCCATCCCTGGCACTGCAAGGCGGAGATGAAGGTCACCTTGCCGAAGGCGCCGGAAGCGATCTTCTCGCGGATCCAGCGGAACTCGGGCTGGTAGTGGCGCTGGTAGGAGAGCAGGCCGACCTTGCCCGCCGCGGCCAGGCGCGCGACGACGTCCTTGGCGTGGGCCACGGTGCAGACCAGCGGCTTCTCGCAGAGCACGTTGAGCCCCTTGTCCAGGGCGGCCACGATCTGCTCATGGTGGGTGGTGTGCGGCGTGCTGATCTCGACCGCGTCGAGCTGGAGCTCATCGAGCATCTCGCGCCAGTCGGAGAAGGCGGGCACGTCGGAGACCTGGGCGTGCTGCTTCTTGGCGGCATGGAGCATGGCGGGATTGGGGTCCGCCAGCCCCACCACGCGGTAGTCCGGGATGGAGAGGACCGTACCCATGTGCCAGCGGGCGTTGCCGCCGGTACCGATGAAACCGACCTTGATTGGCGCGCGATCAGGCATGGACATCCTCCGTGTGATGCGGTGGAGCCGTTAGGGGCTCTCTGCTGACCTATTCGCTCTGCGGCTCGTCCTGTCCTGCACCCTTGCGCCAAAGGTGTTGCGCCGGGTTTTCGTGGGCCCTCGCGACGGCGTCGATGGCGACCACATCGCGCAGCAGGCCCGGCAGGTCGGACAGCGGCAGCATGCACGCCGCATCGGAGAGGGCGCGGCCGGGCTCCGGATGCACCTCCAGGAAGAGGGCGTCGATGCCCACGGCGGCGGCCGCCCGGGCCAGGTGCGGGATGAACTCGCGGCGGCCGCCCGAGGCGGTGCCCGCCGCGCCCGGACGCTGGATGCCGTGCGTGGCGTCCATGCAGACGGGATGGCCGAGCCCGCGCATGATGGGCAGCGAGCACATATCGACGACCAGCGTGTTGTAGCCGAAGCTGGCGCCGCGCTCGGTGAGGATCACCTGGGTTCCGCCCGCTTCGTTGGCCTTGGCCACGGCGTTGGACATATCCCAGGGCGACATGAACTGGCCCTTCTTGATGTTGACGACCCGGCCGGTCCGCGCCGCGGCGTCGATCAGGTCGGTCTGGCGGCAGAGGAAGGCGGGGATCTGGATGATGTCGACCACCTCCGCCACGCGCGCGGCCTGCCATGCCTCGTGGATGTCGGTGACGACCGGCACGCCCAGCTTGGCCTTGATCTCGGCGAGCATGGCGATGCCGTCGTCCAGTCCCGGGCCGCGGTAGGCATCCACCGACGAACGGTTGGCCTTGTCGAACGAGGCCTTGAAGACGTAGCCCATGCCCACAGCCTCGGCGGCGGCCTTGGCCTCCTCCGCGATCATCAGGCAGAGGTCCAGTCCCTCGGCCACGCACGGTCCGGCGATGAGCGCCGGCTTGCCTGCGGCGGGTCCGATGCCCACACCACCCACCCACACGGTGTTCATGTCGCCAACCCTCCTCCGGCAGCCAATGCCAGTATCGTCTCGCGAGTCTGTACGCTCAATGAATCGCCCACCGTCACCACGCCTTTGCCCGCCTTGCCGGCCCGGCGGCAGATGCCGTCCATGCCGCCGCCCGGCGTCACGGACCCGACCAGCGCCAGGGCCGCCAGCGCGGCGATCATCTCGTCCCTTCGCCGGTTGTTGGCGCCCAGCCAGTGGTCGCGCGGACCGAAGGGCGACAGCGCCAGGTGCCTGCCCGGGTCGAAGCCGCCCGTCCAGATGCCGGCCGCCGGGAAGAGCTCCCGGTCCAGGTCCTCGCCCAGCGCGTCCACAATGCCCCGATCCAGCACGTACACGACGCCCACGGCGGCGCGCAACGCAACCAGCGCGGGACGCTGGTACTCGATCCGGTTGTGCCCCGTGACGGGAGACATACCAGCCGACAGCGCCACGGCCAGAGCCTCGTCGCAGGCGGCCAGCGCTGCCGGCGGCGCCCCGTTCGAGTTGGCCACCATGACCAGCGGCCGGGCCAGCAGCCTCAGGTCGCCGTACGCGCAGATCAACGGCGGCGGCGCGTCCAGGAAGGCGCCCAGCGCCGGCGGGTAGCTGGCGTCGGACACCGTGAGCAACTGCACGCCCTGGCGGCGCAATCGGCGCAGCTCCAGGGCCGCGCGCTCCGCGGCGGGCCTCAGCCCCTGCACGATGGCGTCGGCAGCCGCGTGGCGCAGTCCGAACTCGCCCATGAGAGCCGGGGCGCCCATCTCCAGAAGCGCCACCGGGCTCATGCCGCCCACCGCCACGCGCCGAAGGATGGCGGCGATAGACTTCTCACCGATGCCCGGCACCGCGGCCAGGCTGAATGCTAGCTCTGCAGCGTCCATGCGGCGGACCTCAGCACCATCGTACCCGAGCGGCCGCGGCTACCGCGGCTCGTAGTTGAGGTTGGGAGACAGCCAGCGCTCCACCTCGGCAACGGGCAACCCGCGCCGGGCGGCATAGTCCTCCACCTGGTCGCGCTCGATCCTGCCCACCGGGAAGTAGCGCGCCTGCTTGGAGGCGAGGTACCAGCCGCTCACCGAACTTGCAGGCGACATGGCCATGCTCTCGGTCAGCGTCATGCCGGTGGCCTTTTCTACGTCGAGCAGCGACCAGAGGGTCTGCTTGGCGGTATGGTCCGGGCAGGCGGGATAGCCCGGCGCAGGCCGAATGCCCCGGTACCGCTCGTGGATCAGCTCGTCGACGCTCAGGCGCTCGTCCGCGCCGTAGCCCCAGATACGCCGGACGTGGCGATGGAGCCACTCCGCCGCGGCCTCGGCAAGCCGGTCGGCGAGCGCCGCCGCCATGATGGCGCCGTAGTCGTCCAGTTCGGCGCGGAGGCTGTCGGCCAGGGCCTGGGCCTCGTGGCCCGACGTGACCGCGAAGGCTCCTATTGCGTCGGCGCAGCCGGACGACGCGGGCGCGATGAAGTCGGCCAGGCACCAGTTCGGGCGCCCGTCGGTCTTCGGCATCTGCTGGCGAAGGCAGTGCACCATAGCCAGCCGATCACCGGACGCGGGGTCCAGCACCTCGATATCATCGCCAACCGAGGCGGCCGGCCAGAGGCCGTAGACGCCGACCGGACGGAGCAGGCCGCCGGAGACGATGCGATCCAGCGCTCGCCGGCCATCGTCAAACAGCTCCCTGGCGCGCTCGCCGACCACGCGGTCTTCCAGGATGGCGGGATACCGTCCGTGCAGTTCCCACGCGTGGAAGAAGGGCGACCAGTCGATCATCTCGGCCAGCTCCGCCAGCGGGAGCGGGTCGATGACCTCCACGCCGTAGCGCTCCGGCAAGGCGATCTCAGCGGAGGACCAGTCGACCTTCGCGGCGTTCGCCCGAGCCTCCGCCAGCGACAGCATGGCCCGTGCGCTGCGGCGCTGCTCCAGCTCCCGGCGCAACCGCTCCTGCTCGGCCCGGTTGGCCGTCAGGAAGGCGGGCTGCATCTCGGCGGAGAGGAGCCGGCTGACGACACCCACCGCGCGGCTGGCATCGGGCACGTAGACGACGGGGCCGCTGTAGGCGGTGGCGATCCGCAGGGCCGTGTGCGCCCCGCTGGTTGTGGCGCCGCCGATGAGCAGCGGCACGGTAAGGCCGGCGCGCTCCATCTCGCCCGCCACGTGCGCCATCTCGTCCAGCGAGGGCGTGATCAGGCCGCTGAGGCCCACGGCGTCGGCGCCGGTCTCCCGAACCGCCGCCAGGATGGCCTCCACGGGCACCATGACGCCCAGATCCTTCACGTCGTAGCTGTTGCAGCTCAACACGACGCCGACGATGTTCTTGCCGATATCGTGAACATCGCCCTTCACGGTGGCCATGACGATGACCGGCCTCCGGGCCGCCTCGCCGCCGCCGCTGAGCCTCTCGGCCTCCATATGCGGCTCCAGCACGGCCACGGCGCGCTTCATGACCCGGGCGCTCTTGACCACCTGCGGCAGGAACATGCGCCCGTCGGCAAAGAGGTCGCCCACCACGTTCATCCCCGCCATCAGCGGGCCCTCGATGACGGCCAACGGCGAGCCCAGCTCGATGCGCGCCTCCTCCACGTCGGCCTCGATGTGATCCACGATGCCGTTGACAAGGGCGTGCGAGAGCCGCTCGGAGACGGGTAGTCCGCGCCACTCGGCCGCCGCCACTCGCGCCTTCTGGGCCTCGCCGAACGCGCCCGCGCGGTCGATGAGCCGCTCGGTGGCGTCGGCGTGGCGGTTGAGCAGCACATCCTCCACCAGTTCGCGAAGCTCCGGGTCGATATCCTCGTAAATGGCCAGCATCCCGGCGTTGACGATCGCCATGTCGAGCCCGGCATGGATCGCGTGGTAGAGGAAGGCCGCGTGCATGGCCTCGCGGACCGTGTTGTTGCCGCGGAAGGCGAAGGAGACATTGCTGATGCCCCCACTGACCCGTGCGCCGGGGCACCGCTCCTTGATGCCGCGGACGGCCTCGATGAAGGCGACCCCGTAGGCCCGGTGCTCCTCCATGCCGCTGCCGACCGTCAGGACGTTGGGGTCGAAGATGATGTCCGATGCCGGCACTCCCGCCTTCTCCGTGAGCAGGCGGTAGGCCCGGCTGCAGACCTCCAGCTTCCGCTCCAGGGTGTCGGCCTGGCCGATCTCGTCGAAGGCCATGACGACCATGGCGGCGCCGTAGCGGCGGATCGCCCGTGCGCGCGCCAGGAACGCCTCTTCGCCCTCCTTCAAGCTGATCGAGTTGACCGCGCCCTTCCCTTGCAGGCACCGCAACCCGGCCTCGAGCACCTCCCACCGGGAGCTGTCCAGCATCACGGGAACTCGGCTGACCTCGGGTTCGGAGGCCAGCAGGTTCAGGAACTCCACCATGGTAGCGACGGAGTCGATCAGCCCCTCGTCCATGTTCACATCAATGATGTTGGCGCCGTTGCGCACCTGCTGGACGGCGATCTGCAGCGCCGCATCCATGCGCCCCTCGCGAATGGTCGTGGCAAACCGGGGCGAGCCGGTGATGTTCGTGCGCTCGCCGACCATGACGAAGTTGGCGTCCGGCTCGATCGTGAGCGGCTCCAAGCCGCTGAGGCGCGTGGCGGGCTCCACGCGCGGCACAACGCGGGGCGGAACGCCTCGAACCGCCTCGGCGATGGCGCCGATGTGCTCGGGGCCGCTGCCGCAGCAGCCGCCAGCGATGTTGACCCAGCCGTTGTAAGCGAACTCGCGAAGCCAGGCGGCCATCTCCTCGGGCGATTGGTCGTAGGCGCCCATGGCATTGGGAAGCCCGGCGTTGGGGTAGCAGGCCGTCCGTACCGGGGCCAGGTCCGAGAGCTCGCCTGCGTAGGGCCGCATCTCCTGGGCGCCCAGGGCGCAGTTCAGGCCCACGGCCAGCAGGTCGGCGTGGGAGATGGAGGTCCAGAAGGCCTCCAGCGTCTGGCCGGAGAGCGTGCGGCCGCTCTTGTCGGCGATGGTCACGGAGACTACCACGCCCACGCGGCGCCCTACTGCCTGGAAGGCCTCCTCCACGGCGTAGAGGGCGGCCTTGGCGTTAAGTGTATCGAAGACCGTTTCGATGAGGAGCAGATCGACGCCGCCCATGAGGAGCGCCTGGGCCTGCTCGGAGTAGGCCTCCACCAGGGCGGCAAAGTCGATGTTCCGGTACGCGGGACGGTTCACATCCGGCGACATGGAGGCGGTCCGGTTGGTCGGCCCCATGGTCCCCGCCACGAAGATCGGCCGACCTGCGGCGGACGCAGCCTCGCGGGCCAGGGCGGCGGCGGCCGTGTTCATCTCCACCACGCGCGCCTCCAGCCCGAAGTCGGCCTGCGAGATGCGGTTGCCGTTGAACGTGTTGGTGCCGACGATATCAGCCCCAACGGCGATGAAGGCCTCGTGAATGCCGCGCACCAGATGCGGCTGCGAGAGGTTGAGGGCCTCGTTGTTGTTCCGCAGGTCCACCGGGTGGCCCGCGAAGACCTCGCCGCGGAAGCCGGCCTCATCCAGGCCCAGCCGCTGGACCATGGTGCCCTTGGGGCCCTCCAGCACGAGTATGCGGCCATTCAGCGCTTCGATCAGTGCGGCCTGTGGTTCCATTTGCGCTCCTCGTTGCGCCCGCGGCGCTCCGTTGTCGGCCCCATCGGCTGCCGCGGGACCGGGCTACCGCTTGAAGCGGCGGTCAATCTCTCCGTAGGGTATCAGCACCACAGCCGGACGGCCGTGCGGGCACGCGAAGGGCACCTTGGCGTGGGCCAGTTGCTCCAGTAGGCCCTCCATCTCGGGCATCTGCAGCGGGTCGCCTGCCTTCACCGCCATCTTGCAGGCGTTGGTGATGGTCACATGGTCGCGCTGAACCACCAGCCGGCGCGCCACGGTCTGGTGCACCAGCTCATCGATCATGTCGCGCAGCAGCTGCTCCACGCCGCGGGACGCCGAGAGGGCCGGCACCGCCCGCACCAGGAACGACTCGCGCCCGAACGCCTCGAGCTCCCAGCCCAGTTCGCGGAAGTCGGACAGCTTCTGCCGGACCAGCTCCGCCTCGGCCGCACCCAGCTCCACGGTGAAGGGCACTGCCAGGCGCTGGCCATGGATGCCCTGCGCGTTGCGGGTCTTCAGAAGGCGCTCGTAGAGGACGCGCTCATGGGCCACGTGCTGGTCGATCAGGGCGAGGCCATGCTCGGTCGCCGCTACGATGTACGTGCGCCGGGCCTGGCCAAGCACCCGAAATCCGCGCAGCATCTCACCGAAGGGCTGCTCCGGGCCCGGACCGGGCTCGCCCGCCGCCAGCGGCTCCGGTTCCGGAGCGAAGGGGTCGCCCGACAGGCCGGGCAGTCCCAGCGACGGGCCGGGCACGGCTGCGCCGGGCTCGGGCGCGCTGGGCGGCGTCCATACGGCATCGATGAGGCTACTCGGAACCGCGTTGGCCTCGCGGCCGGACGAGCGCCACCCGAACGTGCGCGGAGGCGTCAGGGTGGGCACCTGCCCGTGGCCGGCCAGGGCGGCGCGCACCGACTGCGAGACGGCGTGATGCACCTCGCGGTCGTTGGTGAACTTAACCTCCATCTTGGTGGGGTGGACGTTCACATCGACCAGGAGCGGGTTGACGTCGATGAGCACCACCGCCACCGGGAAGCGCGCGTCGGGCGTGAGGGTCCGGTAGGCGTCCTCCACGGCATGGGAGACGAAGCGGCTCCGGATGGGCCGCCGGTTCACAAAGAAGAGCTCGTGGCTCCGGCCGGGCCGGTGGATGTCCGGCGGCGCGATGAAGCCCTCCACGCCGACGCCGTTGGACTCCCCGCTGATGGGCGCCAGCGTGCGGGCGGTCTCGCGCCCCCAGAGTGCGGCCAGGGCGCCGATCGCGTCGCCCGCGCCGGGCGTCTGCAGCACGGTCTGGTCGTCGTGGAGCAGGTGGAAGCTGACCCCGGGGTGCGAGACGGCCAGATGCCCCACCGTCTCCACGGAGCGGGCCAGCTCGGTCGGCGTGGTCTTGAGGAACTTCAGGCGCGCGGGGGTGTTGTAGAAGAGGTCCTCTATCGCCAGGGTCGTGCCGTCGCTGCACCCCTCGGGCTCGGCGCCCTCGATCTCGCCCCCATGGACGGTGACCCGGCAACCCGCCTCGCACGCGGCGGTCTTGGTCACGAGCTGCAGGTGCGACACGGAGGCGATGCTGGGCAATGCCTCGCCGCGGAAGCCCAGCGTCGCCACGGAGGCAAGATCGTCGGCGGAGCGAATCTTCGATGTCGCGTGCCGCTGCAGCGCGAGGACGGCCTCCTCGGAGGTCATGCCGCAGCCGTTGTCGGCCACCTCGATCAGGCGCTTGCCGCCGTCCAGGAGGCGCACCCGGATGCGCGTGGCGCCGGCATCGATGGCGTTCTCGACCAGCTCCTTGACGACCGACGCGGGACGCTCGACGACCTCGCCGGCCGCGATGCGGTTGGCCGTGTTGTCGTCCAGCAGCACGATGCGGCATTCGGGCTGCGCCGCCTGCGGGGTCGGGTCCAGATCGAAGTCCGTCACGAGCCCCGTGCCATGCGCTGGAGCTCATCGAGCTTGATCAGCGCCTCGATGGGCGTCAGCGCCGCGGTGTCCAGCACGTCGAGCTCCTCCAGCGCCGGGTGGCGGTCGAGGTCGAAGAGCGTGAGTTGCAGCTTCTTCTTGCTGGTCGCGATGGCCTGGCCCGGCGCGACCACATCGCCGGCGGCCCTTGCGCTGGTCTTCTCCAGGCTGGCCAGCACCTCCTTGGCGCGGCGGATCACCTCGGTGGGCACGCCGGCCATGCGGGCCACCTGGATGCCGTAGGACTTGTCCGTCCCGCCCGGCACCAGCTTGTGCAGCCAGACGATCTGGTCGCCCTTCTCTTTCACTGCCACGCGGTAGTTGCGGATGCCGGGCATGCGGCCCGCCAGCTCGTTCAGGTGATGGTAGTGCGTGGCGAAGAGCGTCCGGCAACCGATGCCGGCCAGGTGCTCCACTACGGCCCAGGCGATGGAGAGGCCGTCGTAGGTGCTGGTCCCACGGCCGATTTCGTCCAGGATGACGAGGCTCCGCCGCGTGGCGTTATTTAGAATGTTGGCCGTCTCGTTCATCTCCACCATGAAGGTGGACTGGCCCGTAGCCAGCTCGTCGTGGGCGCCGATGCGCGTGAAAATCCGATCCACGACCCCGACCCTGGCCTCCTCGGCGGGCACGAACGAGCCCACCTGCGCCAGCAGCACGATCAGCGCGACCTGCCGCAGCGCCGTGGATTTGCCCGACATGTTGGGGCCGGTCAGGACGTGGAGACGGTTCTCCGTGCAGTCCAGCGTGCAGTCGTTGGCCACGAATGCGCCCGAGCCCTGAATCTTCTCTACCACGGGGTGGCGGCCGCCGCGGATCTGTATACAGTCCGAGTCGTCCACCAGAGGCCGACAGAAGTGGCTTCGGACGGCGGTTTCGGCCAGCGCCGCGAAGACGTCCAGCTCGGCGACGGCACGCCCCACATCCAGCAGCGGGCGCGACGCCTCGGCCACCTGGTCGCGGACCTGCGCGAATAGGGCATACTCCAGCTCTACGATCTTCTCGTCGGCGCCCAGCACCCGCGCCTCCCACTCCTTCAGGGCGGGGGTGATGTAGCGCTCGCCCGCGGCGGTGGTCTGCTTGCGGATGTAGTCGGCGGGCGCCTTGGCAAGGTTCGCCTTGGTGATCTCAATGTAGTAGCCGAAGACGGCGTTGTAGCCTACCTTCAGCGACGCGATGCCCGTGCGCTCGCGCTCGTCGGCCTCCAGGCCGGCGATCCAGGCGCGGCCATGCGATGCGGCCTCGCGCAGGGCGTCGAGCTCCACGGAGAAGCCGGGACGAATCAGGCCCCCGTCCCGCAGCCCGGCCGGCGGCTCGTCGACGATGGCCCTGCCGATGAGGGC
>CAISJD010000199.1 GCA_903885605.1 uncultured Chthonomonas sp.
CCGCGGATGGCTCCGGCGCCGTGAACGTGACCAAGGGGGCGGGGGACAGCTTCGACGCGCAGTGGTCACCCGCGAGATAGCGCACCCGGGGCGACTGGCCCCATACAGCAAGACAGGCTCCATGCGGTCTGCATGGAGCCTGCGCTCATGGTGCCCAAGAGAGGAGTCGAACCTCCAAGCCCGTACGGGCACTAGTTCCTGAAACTAGCGTGTTTGCCATTTCACCACCTGGGCACGGTGGCACGAACGCTCCCATTATACGCCTGCTGGTATACTGCTGTCAACAGGCCGACCACCCTCAGGACAAAGATTGATCCTCACAGTCACCGCGAACCCTGCATTGGACCGATCCTACCGCGTCGAGCCCTTCGGGATAGACCGCGTTCACCGGCCGCTGGAGTGGCAGGTGCTGGCTGGCGGCAAGGGCATCAACGTTTCCCGCACCGTCAACACGGTGGGCGGGCGCACATGCGCGCTCTGCCTGCTTGGCGGACCGACGGGACGCGCCATCGAAGCCGCACTCCGCACGGAGGCCATCCCGGCGAGGGTGGTACGCCTGGCAGGTAACTCACGATCGTGCATCACGATCATCGACCCGACCGCGCATACGCAGACCGAAGTTAACGAGCCGGGACCCCATGTCTCGCCGGAGGAACTTCGCAGGCTGCTGCTGGCCGTACGACAGAGTGTGAGGGCCCTTCAGCCGGCATGGCTGACGCTCTGCGGCAGGATGCCTGCGGGCATTGGTGAGGGCGTTGTGGGGAAGATCGCGGAGGAGTGCCGCAGGGCCGGCGTCCGTTGCGCAGTCGACACCAGCGGCCCGGCTCTGGCCGAGGCCGTAGACAGGCATGTGGACTTGATCAAGCCGAACGAGACGGAGCTTGGGTCCCTGATGGGCCGGTCCATATCGACGGTAGAATCGGCTGCGGAGGCCGCGCAGGAGCTGGCGGAGCGGTCCGGTGTGCGGGTGGCGGCAACCCTGGGTGCCCGGGGCGCTGTCTACTCGGACGGAAGCGGCGTCTGGCATGCGCAGCCGCCGGCAGTGTCGTTCGTGAGCGCGTTGGGTTCAGGCGATGCCTTCCTGGGCGCCTTCTGTGAGGCCGATGTCCGGCGGGAGCTGATCGAGACTTGCCTTGCGAGAGCGGTCGGCGCCGGCTCGGCGAATGCCGAAGTGATGGGTGCGGCCATGTGCCGCAGTGAAGCGATAGAGCGATGCGCAGGGCTTGCCGTCGTACGGCGGCTGCGCTAGGAGGATACGTCCATGCTGCTGACCCACGGCGCTCTGCAAACGCTCGGGCTCATCGAGAGCCCAATGCAGATAGGCCTCGTGCTGATGATCGCCCTGCTCGTGTTCGGCCCCAAGAAGCTGCCCGAAATCGGCAAGCAGATCGGCACGGCCATCCGGGACCTGCGGAAGGCGGCCCGTGATATGGCCGGCAGTTTCAACGTGGACCACGAGCCTGATCGTACCAACCCACCCTACACACCCACGCACGACTACGGACGGACCGAGCCCTACTACGGCGTCTCCCACTCGTCCGACGACCAGCCCGACCTGACCGACTACACGCTCACCGGTAGCCTGGCGCGCAAGGCCTCCAAGCCCTCCGCGCCGGCCCCGGCGGAGGATGAACCAACCGCATAGTCCGCAGCCGGCGCCATGCGGGCTGTGGTACACTCAGTCGGGATGCGCTCGGTTTCCGATGCGCCCGACGCGTACCGAGACAGCAAGGAGACGCACCATGACTATCCCTCTAGCCATGTTCGAGAGCCCCACCCAGTGGATGGTGGTTCTGGTGATCGTACTGCTGCTCTTCGGCGGCAGCAAGATCCCTGAGATGATGAAGGGCCTCGGTAGCGGCATGCGCGAGTTCAAGAAGAGCATGAACGAAGAGCCCGAGGCCACGAAGACGACGGACGAGAAGAAGCCCGAGTAGCCATTCGTTTGTGATCGCCACCCGGAGGCTGCGGCCCCGGCACTCAGGAGTGACCAGTGCAGATTTTCCACACGCTGCTGAGCATCGCGCAGGTGCTCTTCGCCATAGCGTTGATCTTCATCGTCTCGATCCAGCAGACCAAGAACGAAGGACTCGGCGGGGTCATCGGCGGCAAGGTGACCTCCACGTTCAAGGGCAAGCCGGGCTTCGAGGAGAGGCTCAACGACATCACCCGTTTTCTCGGCGTGGGGTTCTTTGTGCTCAGCATCGCCGTGGCAGTCACGATGAACCGCTAGCCGCTCCGGCAACGTTGCTCGACAAACACAGAAGGCCCCCCGGGGTTCCCGGGGGGCCTTCTGTGTTTGTCTGTGGGGGCGGCTGATGGGACTCGAACCCACGACCTCCAGGGCCACAACCTGGCACTCTAACCGCCTGAGCTACAACCGCCACAGCGCATAACGCGCCCCCGGCAGGAATCGGACCTGCGGCAAGCTGCTTAGAAGGCAGCTGCTCTATCCACTGAGCTACGGGGGCATGGAGCGGGAGACGAGGATCGAACTCGCGCCACCTGCTTGGAAGGCAGGAGCTCTACCACTGAGCTACTCCCGCGTGGCAGCGTCCATTATGCCCCCGGATGCCGTACGGAGTCAAGGCGAGCCTCGGGCACGGCCCGCCACAGGTCTCCACGGCCGAACGGGGCCGAGTATAATGGGGCCGAGGGCGGGCCGGTGGTCCGCACGGAGGGTGGTGGCCGGTGAAGATACTCGATGTGTCGGTGGTGGGGCGGAAGGCCGCGGAGCGCGCCATGCGCCGCGACGCGCTGCACGATAACCCCGAAGCGGAAGCCGTGGTCAGCGGCATCATCGCACGCGTGCGCGCCGAGGGCGACGCCGCGTTGCTCGACCTCGGGCGCCGGTTCGACTGCGCCGAGCTGAGGGCGCTGAGCGTGACTCAGGAGGAGTGGGACGCCGGCGCCGCCTCCGTGCCCGCCGCCCACCGCGATGCCCTGAAGCTCTGCGCGGCCAACATCCGCGACTTCCACGAGCGCCACCGCCGCGAGTCGTGGTTCCACGCCGACGAAGGCCGCCTCGTGGGCCAGATGCTCCGCCCGCTGGACGCCGTGGGCGTCTACGTGCCCGGAGGCACGGCCGCTTACCCGAGCACCGTGCTCATGTGCGTGATCCCAGCGAAGGTGGCAGGCGTGCGCCGAGTGACCGTTGCCACGCCGTGCGGACGGTCGGGCAAGGTCCATCCGCTGGTGCTGCTGGCGGCCCGCATCGCCGGCGCTGACGAGGTCCTGCTGGCCGGCGGCGCACAGGCGGTGGCCGCCCTGGCCTACGGCACCGAGACGGCGCCCCGCGTGGACAAGATCGTCGGGCCCGGCAACGTCTACGTCAACCTCGCCAAGCGACAGCTCTGGGGCCAGGTGGACATGGACATGCTGGCGGGTCCAAGCGAAGTCTGCGTCCTTGCGGATGACAGTGCCGACCCCGAGTTCGTGGCGGCCGACCTGCTGGTGCAGGCCGAGCATGACACCGACGCCGCCGCCTACCTGATCACACCCAGCCTGCAACTGGCCCAGCGCGTGCAGAGCGCAGTGGACCGGCAGCTCGCCGGCCTACCCCGACGCGCGATCCTGGAGCAGGCCCTGGCGGCCCACGGGGCCATCCTTGTGACCCGAGACATGGCCGAAGCCGTCGACCTGGCCAACGCCTGCGCCCCGGAGCATCTGGCGCTGATGGTGGAGGACCCGCTGGCCTGGTTGCCGCGTGTCCGCAACGCCGGCGCCATCCTGATGGGGCCGCATACGCCGCAGACGGTGGGGGACTACGGCGCCGGCCCGAGCCACACACTACCCACGAGCGGCACGGCGCGCTTCGCCTCGCCGCTGAACGTCGATACGTTCGTTAAGAAGACCAGCGTGATCCAGTACTCCCCGGTGGCCCTGGCGGCCATCGCGCCAGCCCTGACGACCCTGGCCGAGGCCGAGGGCTTCGATGCGCACGCCGAGGCGGTGCGCGTTCGTCTTAGCGCCCAGAGCGCCGACTAGGAGGAAGCGTCGATGTCCACCCATCAGGCCGGTCTTGCTCCGCGCACAGCCGCTTGTGAAAGGAACACGCTGGAGACCCGCGTCAGCGCTACCTTAACGCTGGACGGCGAGGGCAGGGGAGACATCCATACCGGCGTCGGCTTCCTTGACCACATGCTCACGCTCTTTGCGCGGCACAGCGGCATTGACCTCACCGTCAGCGCCGAGGGCGACCTGCACATCGACGACCACCACACCGTTGAGGACGTGGGTATAGCCATCGGTCTTGCC
Organism: uncultured Chthonomonas sp.; assembly: GCA_903885605.1. Taxonomy (GTDB): domain Bacteria; phylum Armatimonadota; class Chthonomonadetes; order Chthonomonadales; family CAJBBX01; genus CAJBBX01. The sequence goes on from CAISJD010000199.1 coordinate 4,258, forward strand.
ATCCGCGAGGCTCTCGGCGACTGCGCCGGCATCCGGCGATTTGCCGACGCCACCGTCCCCATGGATGAAGCCCTGGTGCTCTGTGCGATCGATATCAGCGGCCGCGGCATGGCTGTGATGCAGGTCGAATTCAGCCGGCCCAAAGTCGGCGAGTTCGCCACGGAGATGGCGCCCGAGTTCTTCCGCGCCGTGGCGGCCAACGCGGGCATCACGCTCCACATCCGGCAGATCTGCGGATCGAACATGCACCACGTGCTCGAGGGCGCCTTCAAAGCCTGGGGACGCGCCATGCGCGCCGCCGTCGAGCGGGTAGACGCCACTGGCCGCATACCTTCCACCAAGGGCGTGCTCTAGCATGATCGCCATCGTCGACTACGGCGCCGGCAACCTGGGCAGCATCGAGAAGGCGCTCCGCTACATCGGCGCAGAGGTACTCCTCACGCATGATCCGGCGGAGGCCGCCTCGGCAGATGGGCTGGTGCTGCCGGGCGTCGGTGCATTCGGGCACTGCATGTCCGGCCTGGAGAGCGCCGACATGCGCGGGGCCGTGCTGGATTTCATCGGCTCAGGCCGCCCGTTCCTGGGCATCTGCGTGGGCCTCCAGATGCTCTTCACCGAGAGTGTGGAGATGGGCAGCCGCCAGGGCCTCGGGGTGATCCCTGGCAGGGTCATTCGCTTCGGCGACACGGTCGGCGCGGACCTGAAGATCCCGCAGATCGGCTGGAACTCGGTACGCTACCGACCCGGCGCGGCCCTCTTCGCCGGCATCCCGCAAGAGACGCGGTTCTACTTCGTCCACTCCTACTACCCGGCTCCGGAATCTGAGACGGTTGTCAGCGCCACGGCCGACTACGGCGGCGACTTCTGCTGCGCGGTGGAGATCGGCAACGTGCACGCCACGCAGTTCCATCCGGAGAAGAGCGGCTCAGCCGGCTTGGCCGTTCTCCGAAACTTCGCGGCGCTCTGCGCGTAGAGACAAACGACATGATCCAGATCATCCCGGCCATCGACCTACGCGACGGCGCCGTCGTTCGCCTGATCCAGGGCGACTACGCCCGCCAGGTCTCCTACTCCTGGACGCCCGCCGACGCGGCCCGGCACTGGCGCGATCTGGGGGCGGAGCTGATCCACGTCGTCGATCTGGACGGCGCCCGCCTCGGAGAGCCGCAGGGATCAAGCCTGAGGGCGCTGGAGGCCATCGCAGGCGCCACCGACGCCGCCATCGAGTGGGGCGGGGGCATCCGGAACGCCGCCTCAGCCCGCAGGGCGCTGGACGCCGGGGCCGCGCGGGTGGTGCTCGGCACCGCCGCCGCCTGTGACGACGATGCGGCGACGGCCATGCTGACCGATCTGGCTGAGCGCGTGGTGATCGGTATCGACGCCCGCGACGGCCGTGTGGCGATCAAGGGATGGACGCAGGTGCTCGACATGACGGCAGAGGACCTCGCTCGGCGGATGCGGACCATGGGTGCGCGGCGTTTCATCTACACCGACATCGCGCAGGACGGCATGCTCACCGGACCCAACCTGGCGGCTCTACGTACATTCTGCGCAGCCGTAGATGCTCCCGTCATCGCCTCGGGCGGGGTTGCCTCGGCTTCCCACATCACGGGGCTGGTTGCCCTGGGAGTACCGAACCTGGAGGGCGCGATCGTGGGCAAGGCGCTCTACGACGGCGCGACTGACTATGCCGGCCTCGACGCCGCGGCGCGCGCACCACAGGGCTCATCGCAGGAGGGTCGCAATGCCTGACATCGTTGGTCTTGTAGCCGTTCTGATGACATTCGGCATACCCATGGTCGCGATCATCACGAGCCATCAACGCAAGCTGGCCGAGATTCGGGCCAACACTCCAACCCACCAGGCGCCGGCGAACACGTCGGAGATCGAGGCCCTGCGGCGCCAGATCGCTGAACTGCGCGACACCACAACGAACTTCGACCTGAGCTTCGACACCGCCCTGCAGCGCATTGAGCAGCGCGTCACGCATCTGGAGCAGAAGTCGATCGCCGCTGACGACCAGATGCTGACGCTGAGGTCCTGAGCGGTGGTACCGGGCATGGTCTTCGCGCTCGCCGTCATGGGCATCATCATGGCGGTGCCCATCGTGGCCATCCTCACCAGCCACTGGCGCGCCGTGCTGGAACTCAAGCTCCAACACCGGGCGCAGGGCGGCAACGCGTCGGAGGCGATCGAGGCCCTTCGCCGCGAGATGGACGAGCTGCGCGACACGAGCACCCGGTTCGACGTGAGCTTCGATACCGCCCTGCAACGCATGGAGGACCGGATGTCGGCCATCGAACAGCGCGTCAGCAGGGCGGACCAGGCATCGCCGGAGGTCCTGAACCTGAGCCGGCGTGACTAGAACGGGAGTTACCAAAGGCGACCCGGCCGTATTCACGGGGTAGTGCAGACGCCATCTGGAGGGGCCATGAGCATCCTAGTCAACCGCAGTACACGCCTTGTCGTGCAGGGCATCACCGGCAGGGAGGGCTCGTTCCACACAGGCCAGATGGTGGCGTACGGCACGCAGGTCGTCGCCGGCGTCGTCCCCGGGCGCGGCGGTCAGGCCACCGCCGACGGCGTGCCCATCTTCGACACCGTAAGCCAGGCCGTGGCTGCCACCGGAGCCAACGCATCCGCCATCTTCGTGCCGGCCCCGTTGGCCGCCGACGCGGCGCTGGAGGCCCAGGCCTCCGGCATTGAGGTGGTGGTTGCGATCACCGAGGGCATCCCGGCGCGCGACATGCCCACCGTGATCAGCCAGTGCCGCGCCGGCGGCACTTATCTGATCGGACCGAACTGCCCCGGCCTGATCAGTCCGGGCGCCTGCAAGATCGGCATCATGCCCGGTGACATCTTCGCCGAGGGCCCCGTCGGGATGGTCTCCCGCTCGGGGACGCTGACCTACGAGATCGTGGACCACCTGACGCGAGCGGGCATCGGCCAGAGCACCTGCGTCGGCATCGGCGGCGATCCCATGATCGGCACCACCTTCGCGGACCTGCTGCCGCTCTTTGAGGCCGATCCGCAGACCGAGGTCATCGTGCTCGTCGGGGAGATCGGCGGCTCTGACGAGGAGACGGCAGCAGCCATGGTCGGGCAGCTCAGCAAGCCGGTGGTTGCGTTCATCGGCGGCCGCACCGCTCCGCCCGGAAAGCGCATGGGCCACGCCGGAGCCATCATCTCCGGCAAGACGGGCACTGCGCAAGCCAAGGTTGCGGCGTTCGAGGCGGCAGGCGTACCCGTGGCCGCGACACCTCAAGAGATCCCGGGCATGGTCGCACAGGCCCTCCGTCGGGCGTAGGCGCGCCCCATCACCCACGAGGAGACGATATGTACCTGACAGATCGCAAAGTGGCGGTACTGGGCGCGGCCGGGGCCATCGGCTCCAACATCGTGCAGGATTTGCTCTCCACCGGCACTGCTAGCCGTATCGCGATGTATGATCCCTTCGCCACCGCGCTTCAGGGCGCCGCGCAGGAAATCTACCACTGCGGCTACCCGGGCGCCCGCGTGACCTGGACCACCGACCTGGCCGAAGCCTTGACGGGGGCGACTTACATCATCACCTCCGGCGGCGCTCCGCGCAAGGAGGGAATGACGCGCGAGGACCTGCTGAAGGGCAACTGCGAGATCGCCCGCGACCTCGGCGTCGCGATCCGAGCCCATGCGCCGGACGCTGAGCTGGTCGTCGTCATCTTCAACCCGGCCGACATCACCGGCCTGGCCGTGCTGGTCCACTCAGGCCTGCGACCGGGCCACGTGACCACGCTGGCGGCCCTGGACAGCACCCGGCTGCAGTCGGCCCTGGCGGCCCACTTCGACCTGCCGCAGGACGCCGTCACTGGTTGCGCCACCTACGGCGGCCACGGCGAGAAGATGGCCGTGGTGAAGCGGGGCATCCGCATCGACGGCGTGCCGCTGGTCGAGGTCCTGGCCGGGCGAACGATCAACGGCCGATCCCTGAGCGCCGAGCAGTGGAAGGCTGTCAAGGATGCCGTGCGGCAGGGCGGCGCTGCGATCATCAAGCTCCGCGGCCGCTCCTCATTCCAGTCGCCCGCGCACCAGTCCGTGGAGATGCTCCGCGCCCGCATCCAGGAGGGCGGTTACCCGTGGCCCTGCGGCGTCTTTTTCGGCGAAGGCGCGTTCGCCGGGGTCATGATGGCAGGCGACGCCGAGTTCACGCCTACGGGCCTGCACGGCTCGGTGCCGCCCATGGATGACGAAGATCGCGCCGAACTCGACGAGAGCTACCGGCACATCTGCGCCCTTCGCGATGAGGTGATCGCCGCCGGTCTGATCCCGCCCGTGGCGGCGTGGACAAACCACAATCGCTACCTATAGGGCGAAGGCGCCAGGAGACAACCGGATGGGGACGATGCCCGACCTGGAGGCCGTTAAGGCCATCGTGGTAGAGGCGGGCGACCGCGCCCTGGTCAAGGCGGGCCGTGCCACCGCCACCTTCAAGGCCGACACATCGGTTGTCACCGAAGTGGACATGGAGACCGAGCGCTTCCTCTCGGAACGGCTATCGGTCCTCGATCCAGGCATCGGGTTCATGGGGGAGGAGTACGGGGTCCAATCGGCCGGCGACGGCCGGACCTGGGCCTGCGACCCCATCGACGGTACGGCCAACTTCGTTGCCGGCCTGCCGCACTGGGGCGTCTCGGCCGGCCTGCTGGCCGACGGCGTCCCGGTGATGGGTGTGTTCTACCTACCCGTGACCCGGGAGCTCTTCTGGGGTGAACTGGGCGAAGGCGCATGGCTCAACGGCCGCCGCCTCCACGGCTTCCCCGACCGGCCCATCGGCCCCGAGGACACGCTCTGCTTCAGCAGCAACAGCGTGAAGACGCTGGAGGCTTGCCACGTCCTCCCGCGTATCCGATGCCTGGGCAGCATCGCCGCCGAGTTGGCCTACACCGCCTCCGGTGCGCTCATGGGCACGCTGGGCGTCACAGAGAACATCGTCGACACGGCTGCGATGCTCTGCCTCTGCAACGAAGTGGGCTGCCGCCTGGAGTACCTATCGGGCGGCGCGCTGACGATCACCGACCTGCCTGAGGCCAAGCGGGCCTTCCGCCACTTCGCCGTGGGTCCGCCGCATGTGCTGGACTACATCCGGCAGACCATCACAGTGGCGCATCCGGACTGGCGGTCAGCGGCACCGAGTGCGGCGCCGGCATCCTGACGCGCTCGCGGGAGGAGACTGCGGCGGCCTCCACGAACTCGTAGGCCGCCAACATAGCTTCCATATCCGGTAGCGGCGAGGGCTCGCCCCGCACGGCGCACGCATAGGCGCTGAGGAGCGCCTCGGCGGCGTTCTGGCGGCTCAGGTCACCTCCAACAGGAACGGCCGGCGCCGATGACCCGGCCATTGCCAGGGCGATGCGCCCGTGCGGCAGTGCAGCCCCGCGCCCTTCGGCGGCAACGCACTGCAGGACACCCTCATCGCCGTGGATCAGGTACTGCTCCACAGGAGCGGCACGTCGCTGATGCGAGAGGTGCAGGACGGCGTAGCCGAGGTTGTGCTGGACCACAATGTTTGCGATCCGCGGCGCGGAGCCGGCCGGCTGGGCGTCGTCCAGGTCGGCATTGAGGCTGACCGCCGGACCAAGCGCCGCGCTGCAGAGCCGAACCGAACAGAGCACGAACTCGGCCAGCAGATCCCGCCAACGGGCCCCGCACGGCTCGTCATCATTGAGGGGAACCGTCCACTCCGCGCGCAGATGCGTGGCACGGCCGACAATGCCGGACCGGCAGACCCTGGCCGCCGCGAGCAGCGCCGGGTCGGCGGCACGCAGACAGGCCGGCATGACCACGACCCGGCGGTGCCTGGCAAGCGAAACGACCTCGCGCAGGTCGGGGAGGTCCAGCGGTAACGGGCCTCTGACGAGGGCATGCAGGCCCTGGTCCAGCGCGAGGAGCAGCTCGTCGCTACGAGAGCCCTCATCCGACCAGATCAGCACCGCGCCTGCGTCCACATCGGCCAGCAGCTCGACGAGGCTTGCGCGGACCACGGGACGGCCCACCTGCCGGGCCCACGACTTGGCAGTGCTCATCGCCGGGTCAACGAGCCCCACCAGTTGGAGTTCCTTCACGGCGGGCAGGCTCGCCCCTACATCACGGTAGGCGGCAACTGCGCCGGTGACGGCGGTCTTGATGGGGCGCAGGCAGGAATCGATGAGATGATGGGCCATGGCAGTCGCCCATTCTACCCACTCGGGCCGTCGGGTAGGGGAGGAGCGGGCGATTGCGGCCAAAAGCGGTGACGGTCCTTGACAATCGTGCGACCCACAGCTATAATCTGTGCGTTCCTCTCTTGAGCGGCCGTTCGTATGCGCCGCCTCCTGTTTCCGTCTTCAGCGATCCCTTCACTCCCGTGAACCCTTCCGATGAACTCGTCATAGTCCTGGACTTCGGCGCTCAGTACACCCAGCTAATCGCCCGGCGCATACGGGAGGCTAGCGTGTACTGCGAGATTCTGCCGCACGACACCCCTGCCGAGGAGATTGCGGCGCGGCGGCCGGTCGGCATCATCTTCTCCGGAGGACCGAACAGCGTATACATGGACGGCGCCCCGCGCGTGGACCAGGGGGTCTACGGGCTGGGATGCCCCGTCCTGGGGATTTGCTACGGCCATCAGCTGATGGCGCTCCAGTTGGGTGGGCGTGTCCGGCCGGCAGAGGCCCGCGAGTATGGCCCGGCCATGCTTGATATCCGCGAGCCGGGGGCGCTCTTCTTGGGCCTGGGAGCGCAGCAGCCCTGCTGGATGAGCCACGGCGACACGGTGCTGGAGGCACCGGCGGGCTTTGGCGTCCTCGCAACGACGCCCACGACGCCGGTCGCCGCAATGGCTGATCCGGTTCGCGGCTTCTACGGCGTCCAGTTCCATCCAGAGGTGGCGCATACGCCGTTCGGCGCCGAGATGCTGCGCCGCTTCGTGCGCGACGTCTGCGGAGCTTCGGGGCTTTGGACAGCGAGCTCCATAGTTGACGAGAGCGTGGCGGCGATCCGGCGGCAAGTGGGGGGCGCGGGCGTAGTCTGCGGCGTCTCCGGAGGCGTTGACTCCTGTACGGTTGCCGCGCTGGCGCACCGCGCCATCGGCGACCAGCTGACCTGCATCTTCGTCGATCATGGCCTCCTGCGGGCACATGAGGCCGACGAGGTGCGGCAGGACTTCGCCGCAGCGCTGGGTATTCGCCTGATATCGGTTGACGCCGGTGGCCGCTTCCTGGCCAGGCTGGCGGGCGTGACCGACCCGGAGACGAAGCGCAAGGCCATCGGCGAGGAGTTCGTGAGGGTCTTTGAGGAGCACGCCGGCGCGGTGGAGGGCGCCCGGTTCCTGGCCCAGGGCACGCTCTATCCGGACGTCATCGAGAGCGGAACCAAGACGGCAGCCACGATTAAGACCCACCACAACGTCGGCGGCCTACCGGACGATATGTGGCTTTAGGTGGTTGAGCCCCTGCGCTACCTGTTCAAGGATGAG
>CAISJD010000200.1 GCA_903885605.1 uncultured Chthonomonas sp.
AGCAGCGCCGCCACATACTCCCTGTACCAGGCGGCACGGCGCGACGGCGATGCGCGCTTGATGGCAGGAGGGTAACCGCCCGCGACGATCCTCTCAACCAGGCCGAGCCCGAGGCGCTCGCGCTTCTGATGGCCGAAGTCGCCCGCGAACAGCGCGTTGACGAATGTCGGACGGGCGCCGGCCAGCTCGCCCTGCGAGAGCGGATGGAGCCGCATCACCTCCATCCGGCCCACGAGCGCATCGGCGATCTGCGGTACGAACAGCATGTCGGCGGACCCGGTCAGGATCAGGCGGCCGGGCCGGCGGTCGCGGTCCACGGAGGCCTTGATCGGCATGAACAACGCCGGCGCACGCTGAACCTCGTCGAGGATGGCCCGGGCCGGTAGATCCAGAATGAAGCCGGTCGGGTCCGCTCGAGCCGCCGATAGGGTCGCGGGATCGTCCAGCGTGATGTAAGCGTAGCCGGCCGCGTCTCCGAACGCCCGCGCGAGGGTGGTCTTGCCGCACTGCCGCGGCCCGTGGATGACGACGACCGGCGTATCGCTCAGGGCGGCGCCCAGCCGGTCGGCCAGGTAACGTGGATAGAGCGTGTCTGGTGCCATGGCGATCACTCCAGCAGGTGGCCTACGTCGGCTATATGCAGGATTATACCTCGGCTAGATGCAACCTTGCGGCTCGCGGATTGCAGGGCGGCGCGCCGATGGTTGCCGATGATCCATCCGCGCGGCAGGTGCGCCGCGGCCCGGCGCCGAACTACGGTACGAGCCGCTCGTCCAGACGGCCACAACCGGAGGCATATGAATGAACAAGACACTCCTCAGCGTGGCGCTGCTGCCTGCACTGGCCGTGAGCGCACAGGCGATCGACCTGAGCGTCACCGCCTTCGGCGCGGTCGGCGATGGGAAGACGGACTGCACGTCCTCGATCCAGAAGGCGCTGGACGAGGCTTCGCAGGGCGGCGGCGGACGGGTGCAGGTGCCGGCGGGGATGTTCCTTGTCTCCGGCCACCTGCGCATCCCGCCCAACGCATCGCTGGTCGGCGAGTGGGAGGCGCCTCCGGTGGCCGCTCGGATCGAGCCGAGCACCCGCATCGCGGCTCCTCCGGTGAACGCCAAGGCGGCCATCCTCGCGGGTAGCGTCCTGCTGGCCGTGGAGGGCGAGGGCAGCGACAAGGGCGCCCCGTTCATCCAGATGGAGAGGAACGCCACGCTCAAGGGGCTCATCGTCTACTACCCGAACCAGGTGGCCGCGCCGGAGCCGAAGCCTTACCCTTGGACCATCGCGGGCATCGGCGACAACATCAGCATCCTCGACTGCCTGCTGGTGAACCCCTACATGGCGGTGGACTTCGGCACGAACCCGTGCGGTCGGCACCTGATCCGCAACCTCTACGCCCATGCCATCTACAAGGGCCTCTTCGTCGACAAGTGCTACGACGTGGGACGGCTTGAGAACATCCACTTCTGGCCGTTCTGGCTGCACGCGGAGCCCGAGGGGCTGGACGTGCTGGGCAAGTGGATGATGAAGAACTCGACGGCGTTCATCCTCAGCCGGAGCGATTGGGAGTATGTCTCAAACTGCTTCTGCATCTCGTACCAGCAGGGCTTCCACTTCAAGACGTCGGCGCCGGACGGCCCCGGCAACTACCTGCTGAGCCAGAGCGGGGCCGACTGCTGCGACGTCGCGGTGAACGTGGAGGAGACGCAGGGGCACAGCGGCGTCAGCTTCTCCAACTCGCAGATCTTCGGGCGCATCCTGGTCGGCGAGAAGAACAACGGACCGGTCCGCTTCTCGTCATGCGGGCTGTTCGGAGCGGCGGAGGTGCACGAGCCGCCGAGCCCGGAGGTCGTGCGTATCGACGGGTACGCCAGGGTCTCCTTCGACAACTGCCACTTCTATGCCATCAACGGCAAGACGGCCACCCCGGTCTTCATCCGGCAGGTCGGCGGCAGGCTGAACGTGAACAACAGCCTCTACATCGTGAACTCGTTCCTGGACCCGACGCCGCTCGTCATCGAGAAGGGCGCCATCACGACGGTCTACTGCCAGAACGAGCACTACACGGCCAAGCGCGTGGTGAACCGCAAGGGCAAGAGCGGCAGGGTCATCATCAAGGACAACGTGTACGCCGACACGAAGTGATCGGGCGCCGCGCTCGTTCTCAACCGGGCAGAGGCGGCGTCCAGCATTTGGGCTACCGCGGGGTAGGTCTCCTACGTACTGGGTAGATGAATACCCCCGGCGGGCGGTACAATGGCCTGACCGATAATACGACAAGGATGTCACGATATCCGATGCCCCTGCGCCAGCTCCTCGTGACCGGACTGAACCACCGCACTGCGCCGCTTGCCGTTCGCGAGAGGTTCGCCTACGACGCCAACCAGGTCCCGAAAGCGCTGGCCGAGCTACGCGCCCTCGGCGCCGAGCACGCGGTGCTGGTCTCGACGTGCAACCGCACCGAAGTCATCTGCTGGGCGCCCCAGCCATGCCATGTGGAGCGCTTCTTCGTCCGCGACGGCGACGCCGAGCATGGCCGCCTGCCGGACTACGTCTACGTGCGCCGGGGACATGGGGCCGCGGAGCACCTCTTCCGCGTGGTGGCCGGGCTGGATTCACAGGTGCTGGGCGAGTCGGAGATCCTTGGGCAGGTGAAGAAGGCCTGGGCTGCCGCCCGGGGCGAGGGCGCCACAGGGGCGCACCTCGACGCCGCGTTCCAGCACGCCGTCATCGCCGGCAAGCGGGTCCGCACCGAGACGGACCTGGGCAAGCAGGTGGTCTCCATCGGATCGCTGGCCCTGCGCCAGGCCGTGGAGCTGAAGCCCGACTTCGCCGACGCCGTGGTGCTGGTGCTGGGCACCGGCGAGATGGCCACGCGCATCGTGAAGGAGCTGAAGGAGTACCCCCACCGCTCACTGCTCATCGTCAGCCATACGCTGCAGTACGCCGAAGCGCTGGCCGGCGAGGGAGGGGGCACGCCGCTTGCCATCGGGCAGATGGGCGACGCGCTGGCCGAGGCCGATGTCGTCTTCACGGTCACTGCGGCGCCGCACCCCATCGTGGAGAAGCAGGCGCTGGCGCCGCTGGGTGATCGGCGCGGCGATCGGCCGCTCTACATCTTTGACCTGGGCGTCCCGCGCAACACCGAGGCCGAGGTTCGCGACCTCCCCTTCGTTCGCCTATGCGACCTGGACGACCTGAAGGCGCTCTCCGAGTCGCACCGCCAGTCGCGCGAGCTGGCCGTGCCCGCCGCCGAGCGGATCATCGCCGAGGAGCTGGGCAGCTTCCTCGACTGGTGCGCCCGGCGCGGAGTGGCCCCCTTGATCTCGCAGCTTCGCGGCCGGGCGGACCTGATCCGCAAGCATCAGCTCGACTGGGCCCGCCCGCGCCTGCAGGGCCTGAGCCCCGAGCAGGAGGCCGTGGTGGATGAGCTGACCCGGCGGCTGGTGAAGCACCTGATCCACTTCCCCATCTCCGAGCTACGCAGCGCCGCCGGCGAGGAAGACGCCGTGGCCGTGGTGGCCCGGATGCTGGGGCTCGACCGCGACGAGCCGCCGCTCCACAGCCTCGGCGAAGGCGACGGCCTGTGAACGTACGCACGTTCCGCGTGGGAACCCGGGGCAGCCTGCTGGCGCGCACCCAGACCGGGCAGGCGCTGGCCGCCCTGGCCGATGCCGACCCCGGCGTGGCCTTCGACGAGCAGGTGATCCGCACGTCCGGCGACCAGGACCGGCGCGAGGTGCTGGGCGCCTTCGTCCGCGAGATTCAGCACGCGCTGCTGGAGGGCACGGTGGACTTCGGGGTCCACAGCCTGAAAGACCTGCCCACGGCGCCGGTGCCGGGCCTCGTCATCGCTGCCATGCCGAGGCGGCAGGACCCGCGCGACCTGCTCATCGCCGCCGGTCCGCTGGAGAGCCTGCCCGCCGGAGCCGTCATCGGCGCGGGCAGCCTGCGCCGGTGCCACCAGATGCGCCTCCTCCGCTCGGACCTCACGTTCAAGCCGCTGGTGGGCAATGTGGACACGCGGCTGGCCAAGCTGGCCGCAGGGCTGTACGACGGCATCATCCTCGCAGCCGCCGCCCTGGCGCGCCTGGGCCTGGCCGACGCCGTCGCGCAGGGCTTCCTCGAGCGCGAAGGCCGCACGCTCGCGGTGCAGGCGCTAACGCCCGACGAACTGCTGCCCGCACCGGGACAGGGCGTGCTGGCGCTGGAGTGCCGCGAGGACCGGAACGACGTGCGCGAAATGGTGGGCCGGGTCGAAGACGCCCCGTCGCGCCTTGCCGCCGTCTGCGAGCGCGCGCTCCTCTCCGCGCTGGGCGGGGGATGCCGCACGCCGGTGGGCGCCTACGCCACCGTGGAGGGCGCGACGCTGACGCTCCGCGGCTTCTACGCCACGGAAGACGGCTTCCGCACCGCCCGAGCCACGGCGTCGGGTCCGGCCGACGAGCCCGAGGCCCTGGGCGCACGCGTGGCGCTGGAGCTGCAGCGCGGCCTGGACGCCTCGGCGACGCCTCGATGAGACCTGCCGGGCCATTGGCGGGCGTCAGCGTGCTGGTCACCCGCCCGCAGGAGGGCGCCGGCGCCCTGGCGGCAGAGCTGGAAGGCCGAGGCGCCGAGGTCTGGCTCGCCCCGGCCATCGCCGTGGCGCCGCCCGACGACCCGGGGCCGCTGGACGCCCTCTTGGCCGGCCTTGCCGCGTACGACTGGCTCCTCTTCACCAGCGCCAACGGTGTGCGGTCCGTGGCACGGCGCGTGGCCGAGACCGGCGCCGCGCTGCCCAACTGCGCCCCGCCGAAGCTCGCCGCCGTAGGTTCCGCCACCGCCGCCGCGCTGACGGAGGCGTGGCGCGCGCCGGACCTGCTGCCCGAGGTCGCGGTGGGAGCCGCACTGGCCGACGCGCTGGGCGACGTGAATGGGCTGCGGATCGCGCTGGCCCGAGGCGATATGGCGAGCGGCGACCTGCCCGAGGCGCTGCGAAACCGAGGCGCCGACGTGACCCATGTCACGGCCTATCGGGTGCGAACGGCCACCGCCGAGGCCGCCGGACTGGCCGCCCGTGCCTCCGGTCCGCCGCCCGGCTACATCGCCCTGGCCAGCCCATCCGCCGCACGGGGCCTCGACGCCATGCTGCACGGCGCGGCGCTGGACGCCTGGTGGAACCGGTCGCGGCTCGCCTGCATCGGCCCGGTCACCGCCGACGCCGTCCGGGCGATGGGCCTGGAGCCACACTGCATCGCCACAGAACAGACAGCGGCCGGACTGGCCGACGCCATCCATGAGGATCACCGCAACCATGCCTGACCAAGCGCCCCCGTTCGATCCGTCCCACCGCCTGCGCCGGATGCGCCGCAGCCCCGGCCTCCGCAACCTCCTCCGCGAGACCGAGGTCCGCGTCGAGGGCCTCATCTATCCGCTCTTCGTCCGCTCCGGGCAGGGGGTCAACGAGCCCATCGGAGCCATGCCGGGCCAGTCGCGCCTGAGCGTGGACCTGCTGGCCGATCAGGCGAAGGAGATCCGCGCCGCCGGGCTGCAGTCCGTGCTCCTCTTCGGCATCGCCGACGAGAAGGACGCCCTGGGCGGCGGCTCGGCCGATCCCGACGGCATCGTGCAGCGAGCGATCCGCGAGATCAAGTCGGCCGCGCCCGAGCTGGTGGTGATGACCGACGTCTGCCTCTGCGCGTACATGGAGCATGGCCACTGCGGCATCCTGCGCGACGGCGCGGTGGATAACGACGCCACGCTGCCGCTGCTGGCAGCCATGGCCGTGAGCCACGCCCAGGCCGGCGCCGATGTGGTGGCCCCCAGCGCCATGATGGACGGCCAGATCGCGGCCCTGCGCCAGGGGCTGGACCAGGCAGGGCTCACCGACACCGGCATCATGGCCTACGCCGCCAAGTACGCCTCGGCCTTCTACGGCCCCTTCCGCGAGGCCGCCGGATCGGCGCCGCAGTTCGGCGATCGCCGCAGCTACCAGATGGACCCGGGCAACCTGCGCGAGGCCGTCCGCGAAATCCTGTCCGACGTGGAGCAGGGCGCCGACATCGTCATGGTGAAGCCCGCGCTGGCCTACATGGACGTGATCCGCGCTGCCCGGGAGGTCACCGACCTGCCCGTGGCCGCCTACAACGTCTCCGGCGAGTACTCCATGGTGAAGGCCGCCGCCGCCCAGGGCTGGATCGACGAGCGCGCCCTGGTGCTGGAGACCCTCACCTCGTTCCGGCGCGCCGGCGCGGACCTGATCATCACTTACCACGCCAAGGAGGCCGCCCGTTGGCTGACCGGTTCCTGAACCACTTCGCCGTCCTCGCCTTTGAGCCCGACTTCCACCGCCTGAGCCCCGAAGGCCGGGCCCAGGCCCTGGACGCGCTGCAGGCGGCCACGGTCGGGCCGGCCGAGGCCGTCCATATCCATGCGGTGGCCCCTGCCCGGGCCGACGCGGACCTGATCCTCTGGAGCGCCGTGCCGGTCCAGGACGAGGACGCCGCCGCCGACTTCTTCGCCCGCTTCAACAAGGCGCTGGCGCCGTTGCGCGCCTTCGTGCGTCCCGTGAACATGCTCTGGGGCTTCACCCGGCCGTCGCAGTACCACCCCGGCAAGTCGCCCCAGGTGCTCGACCCCATGGAGCCCGCCCGCAAGCGCTACCTGGTGGTCTACCCCTTCAGCAAGACCGCCGACTGGTACATGAAGGGCCAGGAAGCGCGCCAGGGGATGATGAACGAGCACATCCGCGTGGGCAAGGAGTTCCCCGACGTCACGCAGCTCCTGCTCTACTGCACCGGCCTGGCCGACCAGGAGTTCGTGGTCGTCTACGAGACCGACGACCTGCCGCGCTTCTCGGAGCTGGTGACCGCGCTGCGGTCGACCGACGGCAGGCCCTACACGCTCCGCGACACACCCATCTATACCGCCGTCTGGAGGCCGCTCCCGGACACTCTGGACCAGTGGAGGTAACCCCATGCATCTCGACGTGAACAACCGACCGCTACTGGTCTACTGGGAGACGACGCGCGCCTGCGAACTCGCCTGCCGCCACTGCCGCGCCGAAGCCGACCCGAACCGGCATCCCGACGAGCTGACCCACGAGGAAGGCCTGAAGCTGCTGGACGACCTGCAGGGCTTCGGCGACCCGCTGCCGCACCTGGTCCTCACCGGCGGCGACCCGCTGAAGCGGCCCGACCTCTGGGACCTCATCGCGGCGGCCAGGCAGCGCGGCTTCACCGTGGCCATCACGCCCAGCGGCACCTATGCCCTGACGCCGGAGATCGTCGCGCGCTTCAAGGAAGTCGGCATCTGGATGATGGGCCTGAGCATCGACGGCCCCGACGCCCCGCGCCACGACGGCGTGCGCATGGTGCCCGGCAGCTTCGAGCAGACTATCCGGGCAGCGGGCTGGGCGCGCGACGCGGGCATCCCGTTCCAGGTGAACACGCTCATCTGCGAGCAGACCGCCGACGACCTGGCCGAGGTGTATGAGCTGATCACCCGCATCGGCGCCGCCCGCTGGAGCCTCTTCTTCCTGATCCAGGTCGGACGCGGGAAGGGCCTGGTGGAGGTGACGCCCGAGCGGAGCGAACAGCTCATGGAGCAGCTTCTGGCCTACTCCGCCGAGGGAAAGGTCGACATCAAGACCACCGAGGCCCCGCACTACCGGCGCGTCGCCCTCGAGCTCAAGGCGCGCGGCGGCGAAGAGGTGGCGCAGGGCACCCGGCGGGGCTTCGGCATCCGCGACGGCAGCGGCGTCATGTTCGTCTCGCATATCGGCGAGGTCTACCCCGCGGGCTTCCTGCCGCTCTGCGCGGGCTCCGTGCGGGAAACGAGCCCGGTCGAGATCTACCGAAACTCCGAGGTGTTCACCACCGTTCGCGACATGAGCCTCCTCAAGGGCAAGTGCGCGCTGTGCGACTACAAGCAGGCCTGTGGCGGGTCCAGGGCGCGAGCCTACGCCTATACCGGAGACCCGCTGGAAAGCGATCCCCTTTGCCCCTATGAACCCACCAAGTAAGCCCATCGCCCGCTCCGAGGAGCTCTACCAGCGTGCGTGCCGCCTGCTCCCGGCGGGCGTCAACAGCCCCGTGCGCGCCTTCCGCGCCGTGGGCGGCACGCCCCGGTTCATCGCCGACGCCCACGGCCCGTACATCACCGACGCCGACGGCAACCGGTACATCGACTACGTCTGCTCCTGGGGCGCCTTGATCCTGGGCCACAGCAACGACGCGGTCAGCGACGCCGTGGCGGCCGCCGCCCGCAGGGGAGCCAGCTACGGCGCCCCGCACGAAGGCGAAGTGCTCCTGGCCGAGGCCGTGAACGCGGCGATGCCCGGCATGGAGATGCTCCGCTTCGTCAACTCCGGCACCGAGGCCACCATGTCGGCCATCCGGCTGGCACGTGCGGCCACCGGCCGCGCCAAGATCATCAAGTTCGACGGATGCTACCACGGCCACGCCGACGCCCTGCTGGCCAAGGCGGGCTCGGGCCTGGCGACCTTCGGCCTGCCCGACAGCGCCGGCGTGCCGCCGGAGATGACCGCCCACACGCTGGTGGCGCCCTACAACGACCTGGCCGCCGTGGAGCGGATCATGGCCCACAGCGGCGCCGAGGTGGCTGCCGTCATCGTCGAGCCAGTGGCCGGCAACATGGGCGTCGTGCCGCCCGCCGAGGGCTTCCTGCAGGGCCTCAAGCGCATCGCCGAGCAGCACGGCGCGCTGCTGATCCTGGACGAGGTGATCACCGGCTTCCGCGTCGGCCGCTCCGGCGCGTCGGGGCGTTACGGCGTCACGCCGGACCTCACCTGCATCGGCAAGATCATCGGCGGCGGACTGCCCGTGGGCGCCTACGGCGGCCGCAGGGAGCTGATGCAGCTCGTCGCGCCCCTGGGGCCGATGTACCAGGCAGGCACGCTCTCCGGCAACCCTGTGGCCATGGCGGCAGGGCTGGCGGCGCTGCGGCAGCTCGACGACGCGGCCTATGCGCGCATCGATGCCATGGCCGCACGGCTGGAGGCCGGCATCCTGCAGGCCACGGCCGCCGCAGGCGTGTCGGCGCACACCAACCGGGTCGGCTCCATGCTCAGCGTCTTCTTCACCGACCGGCCCGTCACCGACACGACCATCGCCGCCGAAACCGACCGCAAGCTCTACGGCCGCCTCTTCCACGCCATGCTGGAGCGGGGCGTCTACACCACTCCCTCGGCGCTGGAGACCTGGTTCGTCAGCACCTCGCACACCGACGCCGAGATCGAGGCCACCGTGCAGGCGTTCGGCGAGGCGCTGCGCGAAGCCGCGGCTCCGGGCGCGGGCTAGGCCATGCCCGAACTACAAGATCGCTTCCTGCGCGCCTGCCGCCGGCAACCGGTGGACCGCACCCCCATCTGGATCATGCGGCAGGCCGGGCGCTACCAGCCCGAATACCGCGAGTTGCGCCGGCGGCATACCATGATGGAGTGCTGCACCACGCCCGAACTGGCCGCCGAGGTGACGCTGATGCCCCTGCGCCGCTTCGAGTTGGACGCGGCCATCCTTTTTAGCGACCTCACCGTCCCCTTCACGCCCATGGGCGCGCCCTTCGTGCTGAAGGAGAGCGTGGGGCCGGTCATCGAGCAGCCCGTGCGCTCGGCGGCCGACGTGGAGCGCCTGCGCCTTATCGAGCCCGAGGAGGACCTGCCGTTCACGCTGGAGGCCATTCGCCTCCTCCGGCGCGAGCTGACGGTGCCGCTGATCGGCTTTACCGGCGCCCCCTTCACCTGGGCGGCCTACCTGGTGGAGGGCGGCGGCTCCCGCGACTTCCGGCATACCCGCGCCTTCATCTACTCCCAGCCCGAAGCGTGGGACCGGCTCATGGCGCTGCTCGCCGAGAACGTGCTCCGCTACCTCACGGCGCAGGCCGCGGCCGGAGCGCAGGCGCTGCAGCTCTTCGACAGCTGGGTGGGCATCCTGCCGCCCTCGGTCTACCGCCGTCAGGTCCAGCCCCACATGAGCCGCCTTTTCGAGGGGCTCAAGGCGCTGGACGTGCCCGTCATCCACTTCGGCACGGGCACCGGCTCGCTGCTGGAGGACATGCGCGACGCGGGCGGCGACGTCATCGGCGTCGATTGGCGCATGGACCTCTCCGAGGCGCGGCGGCGGCTGGGCGACGGCGTGGCCGTTCAGGGCAACCTGGATCCCACGGTCCTGCTGGCCCCGCCCGACGTTCTGGAGCGCGAGGCCCTCCGCGTGCTGGCCGAAGCGGGCAGCGCACCGGGCCACATCTTCAACCTGGGCCACGGCATCTTGCCCGAGACGCCGCTGGACAACGTCGCCCGGCTGGTGGATACGGTACACGGCGCATGAGCCGTCCGCACGTGGTCGTGGTAGGCGGCGGCGTCGCCGGCATGGCGGCCGCCTACACCGCCCGCAAGCTGGCCCGCGAGGCCGGCGCCGGCCTCCGCATCACGCTCATCGAGCGCGACGCGCGGCTGGGCGGCAAGGTGGGCACCGAGGTCGTCGACGGTTGCCTCGTCGATACCGGCCCCGACGCCTTCCTGGGCCAGAAGCCCTGGGCGCTGCAGCTCGTCCGCGAACTGGGTATGGAGGACGAGGTCATACGGCCCCTCCAGCGCCGCTTCTACATGCTCATCGACGGCGGCCTCCACGAGGTGCCCCACGAGCTCGTCTCGCTGGTGCCCACCAGGCCCGAGGCGCTCTGGAAGGCCTCGTTCCTCTCCGTGGCCGCCAAGGCGCGCGCCAGCGCCGAGGGACTGCAGCCGCCCCTCCGCGGGCAGGATGACGAGAGCCTGGCCTCCTTCATGCGCCGCCGCTTCGGCTCGGAGTTCTCCCAGCGCTTCGCCGAGCCGCTCATGGGGGGCGTCCACGCCGGCAACCCGGACCGGATGAGCATGGCCGGCATCTACCCCATGTACTGGAAGATGGAGCAGGAGCTGGGCAGCGTCACCAAGGGCATCCTGGGCATGCGCGCCCGCTCCGTGCTGAAGCCCAACGCCCCGCCGCAGTCGCCCTTCGTGGCCCTGCGCGGCGGCATGCAGCGCCTCATCGACCGGCTGGAGCAGGCGCTGGAGGGTGTTGAGGTGCGCACGCGGCGGAGCGTCGACGCCCTGGAGCCCTGCGGCGGCGGCGTCCGCGTGCGGCTGGACGACGGCGACGAGCTGACAGCCGATGCGGCGGTGGTCACCCTCCCGGCCTTCGGGGCCGCCGAGCTGGTGGCGCCCTTCGCGCCGGGCGCGGCCGAGCTGCTGCGGGCCATCCCCTACGCCTCCACCGCCGTGGCTTCGCTGGCCTACCGCCGCTCCGATATCGGCGACCCGCTGGAGGGCACCGGCTTCCTAGCGCCCCGTCCCGACCCGGCGAGCAGGGAGCCCGAGGCCGCCATCACCGGCTGCACCTGGTCCTCCAACAAGTGGGAGGGCCGGGCGCCGGAGGGCATCGCCCTGATGCGCGCGTTCATGGGCTACGCCGACCACGACGCCGACGTGCGCGAGAAGAGCGAAGCGGAGCTGGCGCAGGCCGCGCACGGAGCCCTGGCCGGCCTGCTGCGGATCGGCGCCGCGCCGGTCTCGACCCGCGTCTACCGCTGGCTACGCGCCATGCCGCAGTACGAGGTGGGGCACCTGGGCCGGATCGCGCGCATCGAGGAGGAGCTGTCAGCCACGCCGGGCATCGTGACCGCGGGCTCGGCCTACCGCGGCGTGGGCATCCCGGACTGCGTGCGGCAGGGGCAGGAGGCCGCCCGGACGGCACTGGCCGCGGCCGGCATCGGAACGAAGGAGTAGGGCGATGGAGAACGGCAACCCGGAGCGCGTGGGCGTCCTCATCATGGCGTACGGCACGCCCGACCGCGTGGAGGATGTGGAGGCCTACTACACCCACATCCGCCGGGGCCGAAAGCCGACGCCGGAGCAGCTCGCCACGCTGCTGGCCCGGTACGAGCGCGTGGGCGGCATCACGCCGCTGCGGGCCATCACCTTCGCGCAGGCCGAAGCCATCGGACAGGCGCTGGCGGCGCGGGGCATCGACGCAGCGATCACCGTGGGCATGAAGCACTGGCATCCGTACGTGGCCGAGGCGGTGCGCGCCATGGCGGCCGACGGCATTGAGCGCGCCGTGGGCTTCGTGCTGGCGCCGCACTACTCGCGCATGAGCGTGGGGCAGTACATCGACTACGCCGAGGCGGAGCGCGCGGCCTCGGCGCCCGGCATGGCGATCCGGTATGTGGAGCGGTGGGGGATGAACGAGGCCCTGCTGGGCGCCCTGGCCGGCCGCGTGCGGGAAGCCATCGGCGGCTGGGACCCGGCGCGCACCCGCGTGATCTTCACCGCCCACAGCCTGCCCGAGCGCATCCGCACTTGGGACGACCCCTACGAGCGCGAGGTAGCCGCCACCGCCGCAGCCGTGGCTCGGAGGCTGGAGCTGCCGCAGTGGGAGGTTGCGTGGCAGAGCGCGGGAGCAACGCCGGAGCCCTGGATCGGCCCGGACCTGCCTGCCGCCATCCGACAAGCCGCCCAGACCGGCGAGTGCGACCAGGTGCTGGTCTGCCCCGCCGGCTTCACCGCGGACCACCTTGAGATCCTTTACGACCTCGACATCGAAGCCTCGCAGGCCTCCGCCGACCTGGGCCTCGGCTTCCGGCGCACCCGCTCCCTGAACGCCGACACAGGCCTGGTTGAGGCCGCCTGCTCCGAGGTGATCGCGGCGCTGCGGGAGGGCTGACGGCTACACGGGGCGCCAGATCCTGCCCCAGGCCTCCAGGAAGGCGTCGCCGTGGGCGCGGACCGTGCGGGCGCCGCTCAGTTCCACGTTGGGCTGCGAGGCCAGGGCCTCGGCGCGGTCGGGCGACGCGAGCTCAACCTCGATGGTCACCGGGCCGTCGATGACAACCGGCTTCGGCCACGCGCCCGGGAAGCCGCCGATCGCCGTCGCCAGGCCTGTCTGGATGGCCGCGCAGGCGTCAGACGGGGCCATGTGGCGGGATGCGTAGCGGCCGAGGCCCCGCTTCACGGCGACCGTGGTCAGGCCCGGGCCGACGGCGGCGCGTAGCTCGTCGCAGGCCGCCTGGTCGCCGGAGATGAAGATCACCGGCACGCCGAACGCCCCCGCCGTGGCGGCCAGCAGTCCCACCTCGCCGATCACCTGCCCGTTCACCGTGACGCCGTGCCAGCCGTCGGCGTTGATGGTGTGGTTCAGCACCCCGTCCGGCGTGCCGGCCATGGAGTGGGCTCCGAGAAGCGCCACGGCGCGGGCCTCGTACCGATCCTCGCCGGCGCCGTCGGGGAAGGCGTTGGCGCGGTCCGTCAGGTCCTGCGCCATCGACTCCGTGTAGCATCCCCAGCGGTAGCCCCGGACATACTCGGCGCCGCCCTCGAGCTGGTCGGGGATCCAGTTCATGAACGCCCGGCCGCCGGGGTAGCCGCCGCCATGGCCGTCCATGGCCACCACCTCGTGGGCTCGGGCCTCCAGGCATCCGCGGACGGCCGCGTTCACCTCGGCGGTGTAGAGGCGCCGCCCCTCCTCGTAGAGCGGGCCGCCTCCGCCGGTCTGCTCCCATGAGCTGATGCCGCAGACGCCCTCGATGTCGCCGAGGATGGTGATATGCATGGCCGCTAGACCTCCGCCTCGATGGTGATGATCTTCTTGGCGCCCACGGGCAGGGCCAGCGTGTCGCCCGCGGTCCAATCGGTCTGCGGCTCCTCATCGAGGTTCACCACGCGGAGCCGCTTGGCGCCCGGCACGCGGCAGGTCGCCTCGGCCACGTCCTCGTCCGTGGTGTTGAAGAAGCGGATGATGAGCGTATCGCGGTCCTCGGCCCGCTTCAGGGCGCTGAGGATGAGCTGGTCGGGACCCACCTCCACGTAGCTGCGGCTTGCGGGGCGGTCGCCTGCCGGGCACTGCAGCGGCTGGAGGGGCGTGGCGAACTGGTGCGCCTGCTTCCAGACCTTGCCGGCCTTCCAGTCGCCGGCATGCGGGAAGAGGGCGATGCGGAAGGTGTACTTGCCGAGGCACTGGGCGCCGGGCGTCTGGATGCCGGGCCCGTCGCCGCGGCCGCTGAGCTGGCCCACGCAGCGCAACAGCGTGATGGCGAGGCTCCGGTAGCCGCCGTCGCCCTGGCCGTGCTCGTAGACCTCGTACTCGTAGAGGCCCGGAGCGATGAGGGTGCGGCCCTGCTCGCAACCGTCTGCGTCTCCGTCGGCGGCGGTATCGACCCAGAGCAGCATGGGGTGGAAGGGCGAAGCGCCCATGGCCTCATGCTCGGCTCGGTTGGGCCGCACCACGGCGTCGTAGGCGCTCGCCGCGGTGACGGTGTCGCCGTCGGAGGCCTCGAAGACGGCGCGGAGCCGGTGGTCGGTGGCGTGGTTGTCGATGGTCAGCGTGTACTCGGCGCGGGGTACGCCGGCCCAAACGGTGCGCTTGTGCTCCACGGGGCAGGCCACCTGCTCGGCCGAACGACCCTCGGGGGTCGTGCTCCGCGGGATCAGGTAGTCGGCCAGCGTCGTGGCGGTGCTCCGGACGGGTGTCCGCTGAACCGCCCAGCTCTTGCGGCAGGCCAGGCAGTCCTCGAGCTTCTGGTCGTTGAGCGGCGCACGGTAGAGGTACTCGTCGCCGATATCGCCCACGTCCTCAAGGCCCGGGTCGTCATAGTAGAGGTCGGCCGGGCCGGGCTGCTCCACGGCCGGGTAGGCGGGCATGGAGGGGCGCCGCTCGATGCGGTACTCCTTGTAGCCGCAGGCCGGCACGTCGGTCGCCACGAACTCCACGGTGACCCGCTGCACCCACTGGTCCATGGGCAGGTCCAGCGGGTTGCTGACGGTGGTAATGACGCTCTCTGTGGCAGTGATGCCGAAGGGGACCTCGGCTCCGTCGGCGTCGATCAGGGCGAAGCCGTGGACCACACGCGCCGCCTCCTTGGGCGGGTTGCCGCGGGTGAAGGCGCCGAGCGGGAACTCAAGCGTCACGGTCACCGGGTCGGTGCGCTCCCAGTTCAGGGTGTTGAAGATAAGCAGGCGATCGGCCTCGTCGGTGGCGCCTCTGGTCCGGTCGCGGCCGCCCAGCGTGTCCAGGGCGCGCTCGGTGAAGAAGTCGGCGACCTGCACGACCTGGTCGAACCGGGGCACCATCTCGTCATGCACCTGGTCGATGGAGCAGCCGCAGATGCTGTCGTGCGGGTGGTTCTGCATCAGCAGCTTCCAGGCGTAGCGGAGCTGGTCCTGCGGGTAGGCGGCGCCGTGGATGCGGGCGAAGGCCGAGAGCGGCTCGGCGTAACGCTCCAGCGACTGCTCTGCGGCGTGGTTGGCCTGCTTGAGGTAGACCCGCGTGGAGAGGACGCCGGCCAGGCAGGCGCCGCCCCGGTCCTCGCGCAGTTCGCCCGTCACAGTGGCCGGCGGCACGTCCGCCGCGCCCCGGCGCAGCGCATCGACATAGTCGGTCAGCGTGGAGTGGATGATCTCATCGCCGGTGCCGTCGGACTGCAGCCGGGCGTTCACGGCCTTCACCGTGCGCCCGATATGCGGGATCGCCTCGAGGTGGTCGACGCCGTTCATGAAGAGCAGGTCGCCGATGGCCGACTTCGCCGCCATGACATCGCGCAGCGAGCTGACGGCCTTGAGCGCGCCGTCGCCGTCCTCGGGGATGTACTGGGCGTTGTTGTACCAATAGGCCATGAGCGAGGCCACCACGCTGGAGCCGTCCGGCGCCACCCACTTGAACTCCATCTTGCGGTCATCGGCGAGCTGGTAGCCGCGGCCCATGATGGCGTTGTCGATGCCGAAGCCTTGGAAGATCTGGGGCATCTGGCCCAGGTTGCCGAACTGGTCGGGCAGGTAGCCGATCTTCAGCAGCGCGCCGAAGGAGCGGGCCACGCGGTGGCCGATGAGGAGGCTACGCACGGTGGACTCGCCGCTGGTGAGGAACTCATCGTTCAGCTGGTACCAGGGGCCGATGCCGATCTGGCCGCTGCGGATGTGCTTCTCCAGCCGCTCGCGGGCGTCGGGCCGGACCTGGAGGTAGTCCTCCAGCACGATGGTCTGCGCGTCCAGGCTGAAGTGCCGGAAGTCGGGGTCGCTCTCCAGGATATCCAGCAGGTGGTCGATCAGGTCGACCAGCCGCAGGCGGAACTGCTGGAACGTCTGGTACCACTCGCGGTCCCAGTGAGTATGCGAGATCACATGCATTCGGGAGGGCATTACCGGTCTCCGGGCGTCAGGATGTCCGCATTATGGTGCGGGCGGGCGGTGCGTGTAAAGGAACAGGCGGGCCGTCAGCGGCCCAGGATGGCGTCCATGGCCCGAGACGTGTTCTGGATGAGTACCTCGGGGTAGTGCTTGTATCCGGGGATCATCTCGGCGGTGACGGGGCCGTCGTAGCCCACCTCGTGCAGGGCGGCCACAACCTCGGGCCAGTCGACGTCGCCGGCGAGGAGGTCCACGAAGCCCGCGGCGCCGGCGGCATCGCGGCGGTAGTCCTTGAAGTGGACGCGCTTCAGGCGATGGTCCAGCATGCGGATCCAGTGCTCGGCGTACCCGAACGCGGTGCAGTTGCCGGTATCAAGGTAGGCGCCGACCCAGGGCGAGTCGAAGAGGTCGATGAACGAGCACATGGATGACGGCTCCATGAGGAACCGGTTCCAGACGTTCTCCAGCCCGATGGCCACAGAGCGCTCCTGGGCGTAGGGCTCCAGTTCGCCGATGGCGTCGATGGCGCGCTCGTACACGTCGGCATAGGGCGTAACGGGCGCGCCGGGCATGAAGAAGACGTCCACCGCTCCGGGGATGACCAGCACGGCGCCTGCGTCGAGCCAAGCGGCCACGTCGATGAGCTTGCGGCAGATGGCCAGGCCCCGCGCGCGGACAGCCGCGTCGTCGGACGTGAGCGGCGAAGCCCATAGCAGGCCCGTAGCCACGGACTGGATCCGAACACCCTCGGCGTCGGCCATGCGGGCGATGGCCCGGACCGATGCCTCGTCCGTCTCCATCCCCAGTTCGCCGCCCTCGGACAGCGCGGGTTCCAGCGCCTCGTAGCCGGCGGCGCGAGCCTCGCGCAGGGCATCGAGGATCGGCTTCGCGCCTTCCAGCCCGCCGGGAAACGACCAGTAGTTGATGGCCTTGGTTAGCATATCGCCCTCCGTAGCCCGGCATTTCGCCGCCGCACCGGCCGTTTCCTGCGCAACCGGGCGGCGACCTGCCTACAGGCCGAGGTCGGCGAGCGAGCGGGCGTCCAGGAGCTCCACGCCCATGGTCGCTGCCTCATCGCTGCCCAGCGCATCGACCTTGGCGATCTGGTCCGGTGTGAGAGCCCCGAACCGTCGCTCAAGCTGCAGCAGCAGTAGGTCCTTGAAAGCCTCCGCGCGGCCCTCCTCGCGGCCTTCGAGGCGGCCGAGCTTGCGGCCCTGGGCCACGAGTACCTGTGCATCCGTCATTGCCATCTCGTCAAACTCCTCTCTTTGCTCCGACTCTGCGGCCTCCGTTAACGCACTATAGAGGTCCGGCCGCTCGTCCGACTTGCGCAGGTGGCGAACCAGCAGGAGCAGGTAGTGCGCGGCTCGGCGCCATTCTGCCCTCTGCTCGGCAGGCAGCTTCCCAAGCTCGCTCATGGCCGCCACTAACGCCTCGCGCAACTCCTCGGGAGGCGCCTTGGCCACTTGCAGTGTGCGCAGGACGGCGCCGAGCGCCGATCCCTGCAGCTGGTCAGGGCCGAGGCCCGCCAGGCTCACAAACAGCGTGTCGAACTGAGGCACAAACCTCCGAAGCGGCTGCGGAACCTCCATGATGGAGGCCAAGTCCGGTACTCTCGGCCAGCGCCGTTTGCCCGTATAGAACACGATGGGCACAATCGCGGCCGGCTTCCGTTGCGTCGCAGCGATGCGGGCCGTATCCCAGGCCTCCCGCTGCGTGTCCCACACCTGAATCATATACGACAGCAGCCGCAGACCCATCTGCCGGTCAGGTCGCGATTGGTGCTCCACCAGCACATAGACCCAGACCTCCGATCCACCGGACCGGAACGGCACGCGGTAGAGCAGGTCAGCCTCCTGCTTGTGCAGGTTGGCCGGCACGAACGATCGGTTCACACGCTGGGCCCGGTCGAACTCCAGGCAGTCCGCCACGTCTCGCGCCGCCATGGCCACCAGCGAGCGCAGGTTGGCAGGCGAACCCAGAAGCCAGATCGTACCCCGGTCGGCAAACTCGCGGATCGGCGCGTCGTCCTGCTGTGTCATAGCCGCTCATCTCCTACCAGCATATTATCCGGTATGCCGCCGGCTTGGTACACGCCGACCCCGCCTCGGCGCAAGCGTGGCATAATGTGCGCGTCGACCGGCCCGATGGGGCCTGCGAACACCAAACGAAACCAGGCCAGGCTCACACCGTGGATATAGCCCTAGAATCACTCATTGATACGCTCAAGGCACTGCCCCTGCTCTTGCCGGCTTTCGTGCTGCTGGAGTGGCTGGAGCATCGGCGCCGCACAGGCGCTCCGGGCTGGCTCGACCGCATGCAGGCCAGTGGCCCTGTGGCCGGAGCACTGCTCGGCGCTGTGCCCCAGTGCGGCATCTCCGCCGTGGCCGCCGCCGCCTATGCCCGGCGCACCGTCACCGCAGGGACGTTGCTGGCCGTCTTCATCTCCACGAGCGACGAGGCGGTGCCGGTACTGATGGCCCATCCGCACCTCTATGCAGCCATGCTCGCCTTGGTCGGAGCCAAGGCGCTCCTGGCCGTGGCGGCGGGTTACGGCCACGATGCCGTGACGCGCGCGCGGCGGGCCGTGACGCCGGACGCGGACAAGGAGGCCTGCGAGGAGGGCCACCACCACCACGCGTGCGGCCATGAGGGACTTTGCCTGACGCCTGGCTGGCCCATGCTGCTCTGCGCCCTGAACCGCACGGCCCAGGTGGCGCTCTTCCTATGGGTCAGCAGCTTTGCCATTGGGACGGCCATGGACTCGGCGGGCCCGGCCGCGGTCGACCGCTTCCTGCTCCATGGCTCGATCCTGCAGCCCGCGCTGGCAGGACTGGTGGGGCTGATCCCCCACTGCGCATCATCCGTGGCCATCACGGACCAGTTCATCCGCGGGCATCTCACGTTCGGCGCCGCGCTGGCAGGACTCGGCACGGCAGCCGGCATCGGCGGGCTGATCCTCTTTCGCGACAACCGACCCCTGCGCGACAGCCTCCGCATCACCCTCCTGCTCTACCTCATCAGCGTCGCGGCGGGCACCATCACGCAGCTAGCCATGCGGTAGCGGTTCCGCACATACGACGGCGAGGCTGTGCGGAAATCGGTCTCGGCGTCGCGTAACTGCCCCTCAGGGCATGGGATCGCCGGAGCGGCTTGCATAGCGAGGATTGTTCCGCACACGCCTTCGCCGCACGAGCCACGCTCAGAACGCACAAACGCAACCCCCTCACCGTCTTCACCACAAGGCTATAGAGTCTCTTAACGTCAACGGCCTACGGCAAGGCCCTGCACACGGAGTGGGTCGGGAAGAGACAAACGTCTGATCCCGGCCCGGTTGCTCATACGGTCGACGCCTACTCGACGAGGAAGCGATGCGGCTTGCCGTCGGTCTGGTAGAGGAAGACCGAGCCGAAGGTGCCGTCAGGCAACACGGTGGTCTGGTATCCGTCCGTTTGACCCGGCTGCGAGTGCGGGACAAGCTGCTTGCCGCTATCGATGCAGTACAGGCGCAGGCCGGAGTAGCTCCTGGCTCCCTCCACGATGATGGGGATGCGATCGAAGCCCCCGGTCACGGTGAACTGCGCCTTGCCCGACGCGTCGAGGCGTACGCGGGTCGGGAAGTCCGCCACCTTCTTACCGTGCACCACGGACGTGAGGCGCGGGGCGTTGGCTCCGAAGTCGAACGTGGCCTTGCGGGCGGGTAGCGGGTCCTGCGGCGCAGGGCCGCCGTAGGGCATCAGGAAGAGGTCTGCCTCAATCCAATCGCCTGCCCGTATCCTCTTGGCTTCAGTAGCGGGCGCCAGCGAGAGCACCGTGTCGCCGGGCTTCCGCATGGGACCGCGCGCGCCGTAGCCCACCACCGTCATGCCGGGCCGCACGGGCTTGCCGGAGAGCTTGCCGCTGAAGTTGCGCACGACGAACGCATTGGCTCCCTGCCTGTGCGGGTAGACCACCATGTAGCCGTTGGGCGACGGGATCGGTTCAGCCGCCGTGGTCGGCGTGCCGTCGAAGCGGATGTCGAAGACCTTCGGTTCGCCCTCAGACCCGCCGCCGGCCGCCTTGTCGTAGCGCATGCCCTGCACCCAGCTGGCAGCGTTCAGGAGCAGCACGTTGCGGGCCGGGTCGTCTTCGTAGACGCCCACATCCTTCAGGAAGTCCACGCGCAGGCGGATGAAGTTCCGTAGCTCGTCCGATGCCGGTAGCTCGAAGACATCGGCGGTGACGCGGGCCGAGCCGTCGTCCATCAGGTAGTGCATGCTCATATCGGCCCAGTTGGGGCCTGTGCTGCGGAACGCGGTGCCGGTGTACTCGGCGTAGTGCCACTTGCCCGCGGCGTCCCGGTACCGCAGGAAGCTGTGCCCGGCCACGTTGTCGTGCTGCGGCTGGCTGGACCAGTAGGGCTGGCTCATGCCCCGGAAGTCGGCGATGCTCACGCCCGGCAGGCCCGCGAAGTTGAACGGCACGTAGCAGGTGGTCTCCGTGACGCCGGTGGACATGTGATAGTAGTCCATCCAGGCGCCCAGCGACGAGAACTGCTTCAGCGGCTTGCTGCCCCAGTTCTGGTAGAGGTGGAGGCTCGTCATACGGCGCGTCTCGCGTGGCTTCAGGTGGATCGGGAAGAAGGTCTCCGAGAACGGGATATCGGTGGGGTTGTAGAACGGCTCCTCGATCTCACCTGCGAAGTTCTTGGATATCTGCACCGTGATCGGTAGGGGATCGCCACGTTGGTCGAGCAGGATGCCGCACTCCACGGCTCCGGGGCTCACGTTCGTGTCGTGCATGACGTAGACCTTGCGCGGCAGGCCGTCGTTGGTGATGGAGAAGGTGGCGACCTCGTAGTCGTTCGGGTTGGCGAAGTGGTGGTTGAAGCCGCCCGGCGTGGAGGTCCGCACGGTGTAGCAGCCACGCACCGGGTCGTAGCCCAGCGCGCGGCCCGATGAGGCCTTCAACGCCGATGCCGGTAGCGGCCGGAGCTCCGCCTGCAGCCGCCGTGCGGCCGACGGGCCCTGAACCGGGATGAACGCGCAATGGAGCGTGTGCTGCGAGCCCTTGGCCCACGAGCCCGATGCCCCGAGCGCCATGTGGACCGCGACCCGGTTGCCCGCGCCGCCCTCCACCGATGCCGCGGAGCCCGGCGCGGGGAAGAAGAGCGCGCCCAGCGTGCGGTTCGGGGCGTCCCCGATGACGACGGCGCTCTCCGGCCCAGGCGCGCCCGCCGGCCCGAAGCGCTGGAGCGCCGCGCCGTGCGCCAGGTTGAAGACCAGGGCCGTGTCGCGCACCTCGACGTCGCCAGTGACGTGCAGGATGACGCTGATGTGCACCTTCTCCGGGTAGCTGGTGAAGACCACCTCGCCCTTGATGGGGAGCGCCTTGCCTCCGGCATCGGCCAACAGAACGTCGAGCCAGTGCGTTTCGATGGTGTAGGGCCCGCGCCGGTAGATGTTCACGCGGGACGGTTGACGCGCGTTGAGGCTGGTGCAGGCGGCTCCGTCGGCGGTGGTCAGGCTCAGGTAGGCCCCGTCGCCGGTGAGCATATCCCCGACGCCGGGCGCCGAGAGCGATCGGATGCGGCTGCCGCGAGCGCCCTTGAAGTCCAGCGCGAGCCGGTACTCCTGGGTCACGACCTCCAGCGCCGAGCGGCCGGCGTCGACGTAGCGCGCCTCGATCTTCGGCCGCCGGCTCAGGGGCTGGGCGCGGAAGTCCTCGGCCCATGCCGCCGCCACCGGGTCCGTCGCCGGCTCGGCGAGCGTTCGGCCGGCCGCGCAGAGCCCCGCGCACACCGCCGCCGCGAGTACCATCGACTGCTTCCAGTGCCTCATGTTTGGCTCCCCCTTGTAGCGTCAGTCTACCGAACCGGCCGCAAGCCGGGCATGGCGCCGCGCCGGTGGGCCATAATAGGGCAACGCGACTGCGCTGAGGAGGTTCCGCCATGCTCGATATCCGACTGATCCGTGAGCAACCCGACCAGGTGAAGGCCGGTCTGGCATCGCTGGGCGCCGACCCGGCCCTGGTGGATCAAGTCCTCTCGCTGGACGAGGATCGGCGGCGCACCGAGGGTGAGGTCAGCGAGATGCGCGCCCGGCGCAACAGCGGCTCGAAGGAGATCGGCAAAGCCAGGGACAACGAGCAGCGCGAGGCCATGAAGGCCGAAATGCGCGCCCTTGGCGACGAGATCTCCGCCGGTGAAGCGCGCCTGAAGCAGGCCGAGGCCGACCAGCAGACGCTCCTGCTCAACATCCCCAACCTGCCCCTGGCCAACGTGCCCGTGGGCGCCGACGACCGCGAGAACATCGTGGTGCGCAACGTGGGCGAGCCCCGCGCCTTCGACTTCACGCCGAAGCCCCACTGGGAGCTGGGCGCGGCCCTGGGCATCCTGGACATCGAGCGGGGCACCAAGATCAGCGGCTCGCGCTTCTACGTGCTCAAGGGGGCCGGCGCCGCCCTGCAGCGCGCCCTCATCGCCTTCATGTTGGACCTGCACGTCCGCAAGCACGGCTACACCGAGATCTACCCGCCGGCCGTGGTCAAGGAGCAGTGCCTCGTCGGCACCGGCAACCTGCCCAAGTTCGGCGACAACCTCTACCGTGACATCGAGGAGGACCTCTGGCTCATCCCCACCGCCGAGGTGCCCATCACCAACCTCCACCGCGAGGAGATCCTCGACGGCGCGCAGCTGCCCATCAAGTACGTGGCCTACTCGCCCTGCTTCCGCCGCGAGCAGATGTCCGCCGGCCGCGACGTCCGGGGCATCAAGCGCGGCCACCAGTTCGACAAGGTGGAGATGGTAAAGTTCGTCACGCCGGAGACCTCCGAGGCTGAGCTGGCCGCCCTGGTTGACAACGCCGAGGACGTGTGCCGCGAGCTGGGCCTGGCGCACCGCGTCATCCAGATGTGCACCGGCGACCTCTCCTTCGTGGCGGCCGTGAAGTACGACGTGGAGCTCTGGGCGCCCGCTTGCGGCGACAACGGCGGCGAGTGGCTGGAGGTCTCGAGCTGCTCCTGCTTCACCGACTACCAGGCCCGCCGTGCCGGCATCCGCTACCGCCCGGCGCCCGGCGCCAAGCCCGAGTTCGTCCACACGCTCAACGGTTCCGGCCTGGCCCTGCCCCGCACGCTCATCGCCGTCATGGAGAACTACCAGAACGAGGACGGCAGCATCACGATCCCCGAGCCGCTGCGGCCCTACATGGGCGGTATGGAGAAGATCGGGTAGGGGCGACGAACCCTCAGCATCGGGGCTTCTCGAAGTAGCGTACTCCGGGCGGCCCCTCCATATGGTCGTCCTGGGTCAGGAGTGTTGCGCCGTGCCTCCGGGCCGTGGCATAGATCAGGCTGTCGGCCGGCGGAAGTGGGTACCGTGCGGCCTCCAGCGCCAACGGGATGTCCAGCTCCACGACGGTCCCGGCGTGCATAGCGGCCGCCGCTCCCAGGGCGGCATCCTCGCCCGCCTCGCGCAGCGCCTTCTTGAACACCTCGTAGACGCTGGTCTCCGGCACCAGGAGATTGTCCGTTTCCTCGATGGCGGATGCGTATAGGTCAGCCTTGGAACTGCCTGCCGGGTACTCCAGCCAGCCCGACGAGCCCACGACTACCGCGGCGCTCACGACCGATCTTCATCGCGCGAGAAGTCGGTATCCAGCGCCGGCAGCGAGCCGCGCAGGGCCGTCATGGGGCGCACGGGCGCCGGCTCAACTCGGTCACCGTGTCGGAAGACGCGAAACTGCTCGCCGGGCGTCAGGGACATCTCCTCCCGGACCGCCTGAGGGATCACTACCTGGTACTTTGCCGAGAGGGTGACGGTAGTCATATCGATACCCCTATCGTTGAACGGACTGCCGATGCATGAGCTAATCGTACTCCATGCCATC
The DNA here is from genome assembly GCA_903885605.1 of uncultured Chthonomonas sp. Taxonomy (GTDB): domain Bacteria; phylum Armatimonadota; class Chthonomonadetes; order Chthonomonadales; family CAJBBX01; genus CAJBBX01. Next base: position 24,019 of record CAISJD010000200.1, read on the forward strand.
AGGATGGGCCGTTGTGAATGGTCCCGGCCTGTCTCGTTCCCTACTCCCACGTCGCTGCCGCGCTACGCGCAGGGAACCGGCAGGGCGCTGTCCGCTCCCTCGCAGGACTCCGAGCTTGCCGCGCCGAACTTGGCCGCATGAACGTCCTTCCCGTATGCGCCATGCTTGCGGCTTCAGGCTTCGAGTTCGGCGGCGATACGCACTACAACCTCGGCGACAGCAGCCGCAATGGTCGGACGATCAAGGTCGGCGTCTGTGGCATCATACGCCTCATATCGGTACTGGACAGCGAATGAGCTGAGATGAACGAGCGGCTAGGCGCTGCCGACGTCGGCCCCCAGATCATCGAGAGTGCTGAGCAGGAGGACGAGGTTGTGGCTCATCGGCGCGGAGCCGCCGAGATGCTCGATCCAAGCCTTCAGCGCCTTCTCGACGGCCTGCTGGGCATGAAACCCGAACACCTCGACGGCGAAGACATGACGGTCTGCCATGGCCTGTGTCGCGGCTAAGTCCCTCCGCGCCATCTCGAGGAAGGCGACCGCGCGGTCAGATGCTGCCATACAGATGCCGCCCCTCGGTGAGCGCCCGTGAGATGAGGTGCCCACGGACATTGCGCCAGCGGTCTATCTCGCTATGGCTGTACAGCACCAGGTCAGCAGGCATCCGCAGCCTGCCTGCTATGGCCCAAAGCCGCGCCAACTCATCCCAGCGGCTATCGCCCGGGCCGAACGCCGCGCTCCGTACGACCAGCAAATCCGTGTCCGAATCCTCACGCCCATCGCCGCGAGCACGCGATCCGAAAAGCACGATGGCCTCCGGCGCGGTCTCTCGAACCACGGCAGACACGAATGCATCTATCAGGACATCCCATTGAGCCATGGACTTGGCGCCTCAGGTTGGTTTGGTAGCGGCTGTCGCCGTGAGTATACAGTCGCGTGGCCTGATGGTCAATGGCCCTGCGCCCGGCCTCTGAGTGCGGCCGCGCTACGCGCAGGGAACCGGCAGGGCGCCGTCCGCTCCCTCGCAGGACTCCGACCTTACCGCGCCGAACTTGGCCGCATGAACGCCCTTCCCGTATGCGCCATGCTTGCGGCCACTCTCTCCGCCGCGCCGTTGCTTGCCATGCCCAAGGAGCCACGCGCCATGCCCGATGCCGCTCCCGCCATCACGTTGGTCCGCGCGGGGCGGGCCGCCTGCCGCATCGTGGTTCCCGCCAACGCCGCGCCGGTGGTGCGCCATGCCGCCGAGGAGTTGCGGCGGCTGGTGGCGGGGATGTCCGGGGCGACGCTGCCCATCGCCGAGGAGGGCAAGGGTGGGCGCGGCGCGGCCGTCTATCTGGGGCCGACGCGCAAGGCCGCGGCGCTCTTCGCCTCTGGCGGCAAGCCCTCGGCGGAGGACGGCGTGGCAATCCGCACCGCCGGGCGCGACCTGGTGCTGCTGGGCGGCAACGGGCGCGGGCACCTCTACGCCGTCTACGTGCTGCTGGAAAAGTGGCTCGGCGTGCGACACCTGGCGCACGACTGCACGGTGGTCCCCAGGCGGGCCACGGTGACGCTGCCGAAGATCGACTTCACCTACGCTCCGCCCTTCATGTACCGCGAGGCGCTCTACTGGGACGCCTACCCCAAGGAGACCGCCGCGCCTCAGCGGCTCAATGGTCCGGCCACCAAGTGCGATGAGGGCACCGGGGGCAAGGTCGCCTTCTTCCCCTACGTCCACAGCTTCTGCAAGCTGGTGCCGCCGGAGAAGTACTTCGCCGAGCACCCCGAGTACTTCAGCCTCGTCGCGGGCAAGCGCACCAACCTGACGATCCACGGCCAGCTCTGCCTGACGAACCCCGACGTGCTGCGGATCGCCACGGCCCAGGCTCTGGCTTGGATCCGCGAGAACCCGGACATCCCCATCATCGACATCTCGCAGAACGACGGCGAGGGCGCTTGCGAGTGCGAGGCCTGCGTGGCCGTGGAGCGCGAGGAGGAGAGCAAGCACGGGCCCATCCTGCGGTTCGTCAACGCCATCGCCGACGTGGTGAAGCGCGAGTACCCGGACAAGTGGGTGGAGACGCTGGCTTACGCCTACTCCACCAAGCCGCCTGTCAAGGCGCGCCCACGCGACAACGTCATCATCCGCCTCTGCCATGCCGGGTGCTACCATCACGGCTTCGAGGCCTGCGGCCTGGGCGCCAACCTGACGACCTACCTGGAGGGGTGGCGCAAGCTCACGCGGCGCATCTTCATCTGGCACTACGCGGCCAACTTCGCCCACTACATCGCGCCCAACTTCAACCTCCAGGGGCTGGCCGCCGACCTGAAGGCCTACCCGCGCTACGGCGTCAACGGCGTCATGGTCCAGGCCGACCACCAGGGGCCCGGCGGCGAGCTGGCCGAGCTTCGGCAGTACCTGATCTCGCAACTGCTCTGGGACCCCACCCGCGATCCCATGGAGGTCCGCGCCGAGTTCTGCGCGGGCTACTACGGACCCGCTGCGACCGACGTGGAGGCCTACCTGGCGCTGGTCGATGCCGAAGGCGCCCGGAAGGATGTCCACGCTTTCGGCGCATGGGACCCGACGGGCGCCGTGCGGCCCGAGTTCGTGGCCCGCGGGCTGGAGGTTCTGGCCGGCGCCCGGGCGAAGTGTTCCGACGAAGCGGTGCGCAACCGCGTGGACAAGCTGTTGCTGCCGCACTGGTACGCCCAGCTCCAGTGGCCCGACAAGTACGCGCTGCCCGCCGCCGAAGCGCCCGCCCTGGTGGCGAAGTTCCGCCGCGTGGTGGAGCGCAACCAGATCACCTACGTCCGCGAGGACTTCAACAGCCCAAGCATGCCCGGCTGGCTTGCCGAGATGCAGAGGCGCTACCCAACCCAAGGAACAGAGACCCCATGACGATCCGCACCGTCGCCTCGGCCGCCGCGCTACTGGCCTTTGCCGCACAGGCATTGGCCGCCGAGTTCTGGGTGGCGCCCAACGGCAAGGACGCCAACCCCGGCACCAAGGCCAGGCCAGTCGCTACCCTCCGCCGTGCCCGCGACCTGGCCCGCGCCGCCATCGCAGCCAAGCGCTCCCCGGTGACGGTCACGCTCAGGGCCGGGACCTACTTCCTGGCCTCGCCGCTGGAGCTCACCTCCGCCGACAGCGGCTCCGCCGGTGCGCCCGTTATCTACACCAGCCTGCCGGGCGAGGCCGTCACGATCAGCGGCGGCTCGCCCGTGGCGGGCTGGAAGCAGCAGCCTGACGGGCTGCTTGCCGCGCCCATCCCCGCCGGAGGCTCCCTCAAGGCCATGCGCCGGCTCTTCGTGGGTACGAGCCGGGCGACGCGCGCGCGGTGGCCCAATGAGGACGGCGCCCTGACGCTGGCGACGGTGTCGGGCGACGTGAAGTCCTTCACGCTCTCACAGCCCATCCCCGGCGGCGACCTGGCCGGAACGGGCGCGGAGCTGGTGGTCTACGAGAACTGGTCGGTCACCCGCGGCGCCGTCACCCGATCCGGCGGCGACAAGCTGGATACGGCCACTCCCATGGGCTGGATCGGCCACGGTCCCATGACCACCGCCAGCCCCGGCAAGCCCGCGTTCGTGGAGGGCGGCAAGGCCTTCCTCGACCAGCCCGGCGAGTGGTGCGTCGACGGCGGCCGCATCCTCTACAAGCCCCGTTCCGGCGAGACCGCCGCGAACCTGAAGGCCGTGGCGCCCCGGTTGGAGCGGCTGGTGGTCTTCCGAGGCGAGGCGGGAAGGCCTGTGCGGCATATCGTCTTCCGCGGCGTGACCTTCGCTCATACCGAGTTCGCGCTGCCGGTGGTGGGCTACTGCGAGATCCAGGCGGGCCACTACGGCCCTGCCACGGGACAGCCCTGCTGGGTTCAGCCGGTGGCCGTCGAGGCCGCCTGCGCCGAGGATTGCCGGCTGGAGCGCTGCACCCTGCGGAACCTGGGCGGCTCGGCCGTCGGCATTGGGCGTGGCTGCAAGCGCGTGGCCGTGAGCCGCTGCACGTTGGAGGACATCGGCGGCAACGGCGTCATGGTCGGGTGGCGCGGCAACAAGGGCGCCATCCACTGCCAGGCCGGCGATCTCGATGCCGACTGGGTCGATCCCGCCGATGCGCCGGCAGGCTGCACCGTCACCGACAACGTGATCACCCGATGCGGAGCGTTCAGTCCCGGCTGCGTGGGGGTCTACGCGGCCTTCAGCGCCGACACGGTGGTGGCCCACAACCTCGTGCACGACATGCCCTATACCGGCATGTCCATCGGGTTCCGCTGGAGCCAGGAGCCGAGCACGCAGACCCGGTGCATCGTCGAGAACAACCACATCCACGACGTGATGAAGCTCCTGGCCGACGGCGGCGGCATCTACACGCTGGGTGTGCAGCCGGGCACGGTACTCCGCGGTAACCGCATCTACGACGTCCACCGCAGCGGCTTCGCCCAGGGCGGGGCGCCGAACAACGGCTTCTTCGTGGACGAGAGCAGCACGGGCTTCCTCTTTGAGCGGAACCTCGTCTACCGCACCTCCGGTGAGCCCGTGCGGTTCAACCGTTGCGCGCAGGACTGGCACACGTGGAAGGACAACCTGCTGGGCTGGGACGAGAAGGAGAGCCCCGAGGCGGCGGCCATCATCAAGGCGGCCGGCCCGAGGAAGTAGGCGGAGCCGCTTGACATCAGGGCATCACGGACCGTATGCTCTGGTGCATGAGAACAACGCTTACGCTCGACGACGATGTTGCCGCCATGGTGGCGCGGTACCAGAAGCGAACGGGTGCACGGGCCAAGCGGATCGTGAACGACGCGCTGAGGCGAGGCCTCAGCGCGTTGGAGGCGCCGGACGCGCCGACGCTCCAGTACCGTACGCAGGCGGTCTCGTTGGGCCGATGCCTGCTGCCCGGTCTCGATGACGTGGCCGACGCCCTGGCATCAGCCGAAGGCGACGACTTCCGGTGATCCTGGTAGACGCCAACCTCCTGATCTATGCTCACGTCTCCGGCCTGCCGGCTCACGAGCGTGCCAGGGAATGGTTGGATAGTGTCCTGAACGACCACGCCAAGGTGGGCCTGTCGTGGCCCAGCATCCTGGCATTCGTGCGCCTTACCACTAACCCGCGCGTGTTTGAGCGTCCCATGGCCATCGCTGATGCATGGGCGATCATGCGCGGACTACTGGCGTGTGCACAGGTCTGGGTCCCCGTCCCAACCGAGCGCCATGCGGACATTCTTGACCAATTGCTTCCGGCGGCGGGTGGCCGCGCCAACCTTGTGCCCGACGCGCATCTGGCTGCGCTGGCGCTCGAGCATGGTCTCTTGCTGTGCTCCGCCGACGGTGACTTCGCCCGGTTCCCCGGCCTGAGGTGGCAGAACCCGCTGGCATGACGGCCAGTGCTTTGGCGGCGTAGTTCCAACGAACACCTGAGGCGGCCGGGCCGAGGAAGTAGGCGGAGCCGCTTAAGGAGGGTCTGCGGCATGCGTCTATCGACGTTGGGCTGGATGGTCGCTGTCGCGGCGTTCGGCGCGCAGGCGTCGGCTGCTGCGTTCGAGCACTCGCCGAGCCGGCCGGCCGTCATCATCACAAGCGCCGGCGCCTCTGCCGCTGAGGCTACGGCCGCGCAGGAGGCCGCCCACTACCTGGGTCTGGTCACCGGTGCGAAGCCGGAGGTCAGGCCCGAGGGCGGCGCGCCTGCGGGGTCCGGTCGCATCTACATCGGGCCCACGGGGGCGGCGGCGCGGCTGGGCATTGACGCCTCCAAGCTGGGCCCCGAGGAGTGGATCGTCCGCACCTTGGGCCGCGACCTCTACCTGGTCGGCGGAAGGCCGCGCGGGACGCTCTATGCCGCGTACCACTTCCTTGAGGATGTCGTCGGCGTCCACTGGTGGAGCCCCTGGGCCGAGAGCGTTCCCCGCAGGCCCCGGCTCCGGCTGAGCGCGACCGCCCTGCGCGGCGCTCCGGCGTTCCGGTACCGCGACATCTACATGCTCTATGGCCGCGATGAGGGCCGGTTCGCCGCCCGCAACCGCCTCAACCGCGACGGCGACGTTGCCATCCACGCCCGCTACGGCGGGTCGCTCTCCTACGGCCCGCCCTACCACGTCCACACGGCCTACTCCTACTTCCCGCCGTCCGACTGCTTCGGCCGCCATCCCGAGTGGTACTCGCTGATCGACGGCCGTCGCACCACGGAGAACGCTCAGCTCTGCTGGACAAACCCGGAGCTTCGGGCCGCCTTCCGGGAGAAGCTCCTGTCGACGATTCGCTCCTCGTGGGCCGCCGCACGCGCTAAGGGAGAGCCGCCGCCGCTGGTCTTCAGCATCTCGCAGAACGACTGCTACGGCGCCTGCCAGTGCCCTGCGTGCAAGGCGGTGACCGAGGCTGAGGGTTCCGAAGCCGGCCCGCTTCTGGAGTTCGTGAACCTGATGGCCGATGCGGTGAAGGGCGAGTTCCCCGAGGTCTTCATCGACACGCTGGCCTACCAGTACACCCAGAAGGCCCCGAAGACCCTCCGTTGCCGCGACAACGTCATCATCCGCCTCTGCGACACCGAGGCCGATATGCTCAAGCCGATCACCGCGCCGGAGAACCGGGCGTTCCGCGAGCATATCCTCTCCTGGGCGCGCATCGCCCGGAACCTGCGCATCTGGGACTACGCCGTGACCTACGGCACCCTCGGCATGCCCCTGCCCACGGCGCACACGTTCGGCCCGGACTACCGGTTCTACCTGGCGCACAACGTGGAGGGCGTCTTCACCGAGCTGGAGTACGAGCTGCTGGCCGATATGCGCGACTGCAAGGTCTGGATCATGATGAAGACGCTGGAGGACCCGTCGGCCGACTACGAAGCGCTGACCGACACCTTCATGCGAGGCTTCTACGGCCCGGCCGGCCGGTGGGTGGGGCAGTACGTGCGGGAGCTGGCGTCCGAAGCCGCGCGGCGGAAGAGCCGGAGCACCTGCTGGCAGGGCTCGCCCACGCAGCTCTCCTACCTGACGCCGGAGTTCATCGCCAGGGGGCAAGCGCTGTTTGACCGCGCCGCCCGGGCCGTTGCGTCGGACCCGGCGCTCCGAGCACGCGTGGGGCACGCCCGGCTCCCGCTGGACCGCGCCACGCTGGCGCTCTATCCCAAGCTGGCGGCCGCATGGCAGGCGGCAGGCAAGCCCGAATTGGACCGGGATGCGGTGGGCCGCCGCGCCCTGGCGGCATGGTGCGACGAGATCGGCCGCCGCATCGAGCCCGCCAGGCAGGCCTCCGAGCGCCTGGCAGCCGAGGGCGAGATCCAGCGCCTGACGCTGGCCCCCGCGAAGACCGGGTTGCCCGCGCCGTTCCGTGACCGGCCCAAGGGATGGGTGATCGACTACACGGCTGTCATGACGCGGAACTGGAACAACGTAGTCAGAGTCGTGCGTGACCCGGAGGCCGAGACGGGCATCACCAACCGCCTCGACCTGACCGCACAGGATGTGGAGCGCCCCGAGCGGTACCAGATGCCCATGCCGTGGGGCCTCTACGTCGCCGCCGACCAGAAGACCCTACCAGCCGCCCCGATCCGCGCCGAGGACGTTCCCGGTCCCGGCTACCACTGGTACAAGCTGGGGGCCTATCCGGTGGCTTCGAGCGCCTATGTCTGGTTCTTCTGGAGTTGGGTCATACAGCTAGACATCGGCAACGCCCAGGACCTCTCCGCGCCGGACCGGCAGTACGAGGTCTGGGCCCGCGTCAAGTTCGAAGGCCCCCGCTTCCCGCACGGCAAGCCCGGCGACAAGGAGGCCATCTGCGTGGAGAGGGTCGTGCTGGTGAGGCAGAAGCAGGCATAGGCGGTTCGTAGCTGAGGGCGCCGTCCGCCCGGCGCCACCCCCTTGACCGCCCTGCCCCGCATCGCCCATAATGGCTCGTGAGCAAATGTGCAGGGCCTGATCATTTGCACAGGCGGGGCATGGAGACCGATACTCAGCTCGAACTCATGGCGCGGGCGGCCGCGCTCTACTACCTCGAGGATGTGACGCAGGCCGACGTGGCCGAGCGCCTCGGGCTCTCGCGCGTGAAGGTCGGCCGGCTACTCAAGCGCGCTCGCGAGACCGGGATCGTGGAGATCACCGTCCACGCGCCGGCGGTCCTCACGGAGCGGCTGGAGGCCGACATTTGCGCGCGTTTCGGCGTGAAGCATGTGCTGCTCGGCGCGGACCACTCCGACGAGGCGCTCCAGCGCGAGTTGGTGGTGCAGCGCGTGGGCGAGTACCTCCTGCGCCACCTCCACGCGGGCATGACGGTGGCCGTGGGCATGGGGCGCAACGTGGCAGGCGTGGCGGCCTCGATCCGCCAGGCGCCGGCCCGGGGATGCACCTTCGTGCCGGCCATCGGCGGTTCGCCGGCCGTCTCGCGCGGGGTGGACGCCGGCGACATCAGCCGAGACATGGCCGAGCGCTTCGGCGGGGCCGCCCTGGGCCTCTTCGCACCGGCCTACGCCGAGACGCCCGCCGTGCGCCGGGCCTTCCTGGGCCACGACGACGTGCGGGGCGCCCTGGCCCGCGCCGCCGCCGCGCAGGTCGCCGTGGTGGGCATCGGCGACGCCGAGAACGATAGCGCCGTGGTCCGCATGGGCTGCTTCTCGCAACTCGATATGATCCGGATGCGCCAGGCCGGGGCCGTGGGCGACATCCTGGGCTCGTTCTTCGACCAGCAAGGGCGGCCGGTGGCGGCGGGGATGGGCGACCGCGTGGTGGCCATCGGCGCCGAAGACCTGCACCGCATCCCCTGTGTCATCGGGGTGGCCGCCGACCCCAACAAGGCTCCAGCCATCCTGGGCGCCCTGCGCAGCGGCATGTTGAACGTACTGGCAACCAGCGTGGCCAACGCGCGCGAAGCGCTGAGGCTCGACGACGACGAACACGAAGGAGTGAACCGTGGCTGAAACGACTGGCGCGACCGGCAAGGTCGCCTGCGCGGGGATTCTGGTGGCCGACATCTTCGTGCCGCCGCTGCCGGAGCTGCCGGCCGCCGGGGCGCTGCTGGCCACGGAGGACTTCCTGCTGGAGACCGGCGGGTGCGCCGCCAACACCGGCACGGACCTGGCCCGGCTGGGCGCCGACGTGACGGTCTGCGGCGTGGTGGGCGAGGATGTCTTCGCCGAGTTCCTCATGAACAAGCTCACCGAGCGCGGCCTCAGCACCTCGGCGATCCGGAGCGACGAGGGCGGCACCTCCAAGACCGTGGTGCTCACCGTGGCCGGCGAGGACCGGCGCTTCCTCCACACCTTCGGCGCCAACACGCGCTTTGTGGCCGATGACCTGCGCCACCCGGCCCTGTCCGGCGCCGCCGTGCTCTACGTGGGCGGCTACGTGGTCCTGCCGGCGCTGGACCCAGAGGCGACGGCCGAGGTCTTCGCCGAGGCCCGCGCACGCGGCACGCAGGTGATGCTCGACGTGGTGGTTCCCGCCGGCGGCGCCCCCGACCTGACCCTGCTGGCGCCGGTGCTGCCGCACATCGATGTCTTCACGCCCAACGACGAGGAGGCCGAGGCGCTCACCGGCCTCACCGACCCCGTGGCGCAGGCGGAGAAGTTCCTCAGCCTCGGCTGCAAGTCGGTGGTCATCACGCAGGGGAGCCGCGGCACGCTCATCGCCGAGGGCGGCAAGCACTGGACCGCGGGCGTCTACCCCATCACCTTCGTGGACGGCTCCGGCTCCGGCGACGCCTTCTGCGCCGGATACATCTATGGAATGCTGCAGGGCTGGGACACCGCCCAGCGCCTCCGCTACGCCAGCGCCGTGGGCGCACTGGCCTGCACCAAGCTGGGATGCACCGCCGGCGTCACCGGCACTGCCGCCGTGGAGGCGCTCATGGCCTCGCACGACCTGGCCGTGACCTGCACGGAAGGGGCCGCCTGATGCCGCTCGCCACCATGCCCGACCTGCTGCAGGGCGCCCTGGCGGGCGGCTACGGCGTCGGCTACTTCGAGTCCTGGGACCTTGATTCGCTGGAGGCCGTGCTGGACGCGGCCGAGGCCGAGCGGTCGCCGGTCATCGTCGGCTTCGGTGGCATGATGGTCGATGCCGCATGGCTGGAGCGGCGGGGCGTGGCCATGCTGGGCCCGGCCGCCCGCGCCGCCGCCGAGCGCGCTTCCGTGCCTGTGGCCGTCATGTTCAACGAGGCCCAGACACTGGCCCAGGCGCACATCGCGCTGGAGGGCGGCTACAACTGCCTCCTCCTCTCCACCGACGACCTGGCGCCCGCCGAGGCCCTGGCCGTGACGGCCGACCTCACCGCGCGGGCCCATGCCGCCGGCGTGGCCGTGGAGGCCGAACTGGGGCGCCTCCCCGACGCCGCCGCGGGCGCCGAAGAGGGCGGCGAGATGACCGACCCCGCCGAGGCCGCCGCCTTCGTGGCCGCCACGGGCATCGACTGCCTGGCCGTCTCCATCGGCAATGTGCATGTAAAGACCGACGGCTGGGCCGCCATTGACCGGAGCCGCCTGGAGGCCCTCCGCGCCGCCGTGGGCATCCCATTTGCAGTCCATGGCGGCACCAGCTTCCCGCCCGACGGCGTGCCCCACGCGGTGGCCAACGGAGTGGCGAAGTTCAACGTGGGCACCCTCCTCAAGCGGGTCTACGCGCAGGCGCTGAAGGCCTCGGCCGCCTCGGTCGATGCCGCCGCCGACGTGCACGAGTTGCTCGGCTCGCGCAAGGCCGGCGACCTCACCGCCGCCGCACGGGCCGCGCTGCAGGCCAAGGTGCGCGAGCTGATGCGGCTCTACGGCAGCTCGGGAAAGGCGGCCTGATGGCAGAACCCCTCGGCGCCGACCGGCTTCTGGCGCTCTACCGCAAGATGCTCCTCATCCGCCGGTTCGAGGAGCGGTGCAACGCGCTCTTCCTGCAGGGGCGCATCCCCTCCACGCTCCACCTCTACATCGGGCAGGAGGCCTCGGCCACCGGCGTCTGCTCGGCTCTGCGGCAGGACGACTACGTGCTGGGTACCCACCGCCCCCACGGCCACGCGCTGGCCAAGGACGTGAGCCCACGCATCATCATGGCCGAGCTCATGGCCAAGGCCACCGGATGCTGCCGCGGCAAGGGCGGCTCCATGCACGTGGGCGACGTGCGGCAGGGCGTCTTCCCGGCCGTGGCGATCGTTGGGGCGGGCTGCCCCATCGCCGCCGGCGTAGGCCTCTCCGCGAAGATGCGCGGCACCGACCAGGTGGCCGTGGCCTTCCACGGCGAGGGCGCCGCCAACGAGGGCGACTGGCACGAGGCCCTCAACATGGCCGCCATCTGGAAGCTGCCCGTCATCTACGTCTGCGAGAACAACCTCTACGGCGCCTCCACGCACTTCGACAAGGTCTTCCGCGTGGCCCACGTCTCCGACCGCGCCTCGGCCTACGGCATGCCCGGCGTCACGGTGGACGGCAACGATGTGGAGGCCGTGCGCGACGCCGCCCTTGAGGCCGTGGCCCGCGCCCGAGCCGGCGAGGGCCCCACGCTCCTCGAAACGCTCACCTACCGCCAGTGCGGCCACTCCCGCAGCGATGCCTGCGACTACCGCCCGGACGACGAAGAGGCCGAGTGGAAGTCCCGCGACCCGCTCACCCTCACCGGTGCGCGCCTGCTGGCCGAGCCCCACTCGCTGCCGCAGTCGGCGCTGGACGAGGCCGAGGCCTCCGTGGCCGCCGAGATCGACGACGCCATCGCCTTTGCCGATGCGAGCCCGGCGCCTTCGCCGGACGAACTGGAGCGCTACGTCTACTGGGAGGGCGACTGACATGGCTGTCATGGGCATTGCGGAGGCCCTCCGCGAGGGCATTCGCGAAGAGATGCGGCGGGACCCCACCGTCTTCTGCATCGGCGAGGATATCGGCGTCCCCGGCGGCTGGGGCGGCGCCTTCACCGTGACGCTGGGCCTCTCGGAGGAGTTCGGTCCGGAGCGGATCATCGATACGCCCATCTCCGAGTCGGGCTTTGCCGGCATCGCGGTCGGCGCGGCCATGACCGGCATGCGGCCCATCGCCGACGTGCAGTACGGCGACTTCCTCTTCTGCATGATGGACCAGCTCGTGAACCAGGCCGCCAAGATGACCTACATGGCCGGCGGCGCCGTGAAGGTCCCGCTCGTCATGCGCGCTCCGGTGGGCTCTACGCGGCGCGGCGCCCAGCACGCCCAGACGCTGGAGGTCTTCTTCACCCACGTGCCGGGCCTCAAGGTCGTGGCGCCCAGCACCGCGTACGACGCCAAGGGGCTGCTGAAGGCCGCCGTGCGCGACGACAACCCGGTCCTCATGTTCGAGCACAAGCTGCTCTACGGGAGCAAGGGCAACCGCGCCGAGAAGGGCGCCGTGAGCCCCATCGGCGAGGTGCCGGAGGAGGACTACATCGTCCCCATCGGCAAGGGCGCCATCCGCCGCCCCGGCAAGGATGTCACCATCGTCGGCAAGCTCCTCACGGTCTACCGCGCCCTGGGGGCCGCCGACCAGCTGGCCGAGCAGGGCATCGACGCCGAGGTGATCGACCCCCGCACGCTCGTGCCGCTGGACAAGGAGCTGATCCTTGAGTCGGTCCGCAAGACGCACCGCTTCGTGGTGGTGGAGGAGGACAACCGCACCCACGGCTGGGGCGCCGAGATCGCCGCCATGGTGGCCGAGGAGGCCTTCTGGTACCTCGACGCGCCGCCCGTGCGGGTCTCCGCGCCGGATATCCCGCCCCCCTTCGCGCCGGGGCTGGAGGAGCTCTACGTGCCGAGCGTCGATCGCGTCGTCGCAGCGGTCAAAGGCCTCTTCTAGGCATGGCAACCCAGGTACTCGTTCCGCCGCTGGGCACCAACGTCGACACCGTGACCCTGGTCACCTGGTACAAGGCCGAGGGCGACGCCGTGGCCGCCGGCGAGCCGCTCTTCGCCGTGGAGACCGACAAGGCCACGCTCGACGTCGAGGCCCCCGCCGCGGGCACGCTGCGCGGCGTGTCGGCCGCCGAGGGCGACGACGTACCCTCGCTCTCCTGCATCGCCTGGATCGCCGCCGAGGGCGAGGCCCTGCCCGACGGCGCACCGACGGACACGGACGAACACCTACCGGCACGGACCGGAGCAAGCCCTTCACCCCCTCACCCCCTCACCCCCTCACCCCTTCACCCCCTCACGCCCAAGGCCTCCCCCTGGGCCCGCACCCTGGCCGCCGAGAGGGGCATCGACTGGACCCTCCTGCAGGGCACCGGTCCGCAGGGCGCCGTGGTTGGCCGCGACGTGGAAGCTGCGGCGCAGGCCGGTCGCCGGCCCGCGCCCACGCCGCTGGCCGCCCGCGTGGCGCAGGAGCGGGGCATCGACTTGGCCGGCGTCGGGGGAACCGGGGCCTCCGGCCGCGTCACCCGCGACGACGTCCTCCGCGCCGTGGCCGGCTCCGAGCCCGCGTCCGACATCGTTGAGACCTTTGCGCTCACGGGCGTGCGGGGCAAGATCGCCGAGAGGATGATGCGGGGCTCGCACGAGACCGCGCCCGTCACGCTCACCGCCGAGGTCGACGCCACCGCCCTCGTGGCGCGCCGCAAGGCGCTGCAGGCGGCCGGGCTCAAGGTGAGCTTCAACGACCTTCTCGTCTGCATCCTCGCCCGGGCGCTGGGCGAGCAGCCGCGCCTGAACGCCGTCTACCAGGGCGACCGCGCCGTGGTGCGCCGGAGCGTGGACATCGCTCTGGCGGTCGACACGGACCGGGGCCTCCTGGCGCCGGTGCTGCGCGGAGCCGAGCGGCTCACGCTGGCGCAGGTGGCCGAGGGCTCGGCGGCGCTCATCGCCCGGGCGCGCTCAGGCCAGGCCGGGCCCGACGAACTGAAGGGCGGCACCTTCACGCTCACCAACCTGGGCATGTTCGGCATCGACGCCTTCACGCCCATCATCAACCATCCCGAGTGCGCCATCCTGGGCGTGGGGCGCATCAAGCCGACGCCCTGGGTCGTAGGCGACTGCATCGGGATACGCCAGGCGCTCTGGCTCAGCCTCACCTTCGACCACCGGCTGGTGGACGGCGGCCCCGCGGCCCGCTTCCTCCAGAGCGTGGTACGGGGGATTGAGGCGCCCGGCGCGGAAGACGAGGAGTAGCGATGTTCGATCCCAAGCAGGCCCTGTGCGACACGGCGTTCCATGTCTACGAGCGCCGGATGACCGACGCGGCCGGCGGCAACTTCAGCGTGCGGCATCAGGGGCGCATCTACTGCACCCCCAAGTACGCCGGCTCGCGCCACTGGTGGCGCCTGCAGCCCGACCAGATCATGGTCACCGACGAGCAGGGCGCGCTGCTGGGCGGCAACGGCGAGATGAGCCGCGAGTGGGCCATGCACCTGGCGGTCTACCAGGCCTTCCCGCAGGTGTCGGCGGTCGTCCACGCCCATGCCGAGAACATCATGACCTTCGCGCACATGCGGCGGCCCATCCCGCCCACCAGCGAGCAGACCGACCGTTGGGGCACGGTGGAGCTCTGCGCCGAGTACGCGTCGCACACGCCGGAGCTGGCGATCGCGGTGGTGGAGGGCCTGCGCCCGGGCATCGGCGGCCTGCCGGACCTCGTGTCGGCCACCCTCATCCCGCGCCACGGCGTCGTCATCGCCTGCGCCGACCTCTTCCAGGGCGTCGAAGCGCTGGAGGGCATGGACCAGTCATGCCACATCCTGGCCCAGAAGGCCGCCATCGAGGCCGCCCAGGCGTTTTCCCTGCAAGCCTAGATTCGGCAAGAAGATACGCCGCCGGCTCTTGACGACCAGCATACGATGCCTTGATGGTTGCGCCGCACGGCGCGTCGGCCCAGTACTACGGACCATACGTCCACATCTGGGCCTCAATGTACGACAGCCCTGATGCCGCGGCTCTACGCCCACCATCCGGAGCATTGAGCCGAGCGCGCAACGTGCTGTACCGGGGCTTCAGCTTTGGGTACTGCACCTGCGTGCGCCTTACAGAGGTACCCTTACTCGGCGTCATTGAAGACGACTATTACCGGATCTACATCCGTTGACCGGCCCGCCGTCCGCGCGACATGCCGCCGGGAGGTCCCGTTGAGGCATCTGTCAGCCTTCGCTCTCGTTGTTTTGGCTCTGCTCATGCCCTTGGTAGCCGCGCGGGTCGGCGCCGCGTTGCCGCCCGCGCCGCAGCGTGTGCCGGTCATCGATGTCACGGACCTCTACCATCCGCACCAGGACGTGGGAGACAACCTCGACCTCATCGCCGCCTATGCGCTGCCGACCGTGGAACTGCGCGCCGTCATCCTGGACGCCCATGCGCGCTTCCGCAAGCCCTTCCGCAATGCCGACGGCGTGGGCTACGATGACGCCACCGGCCCGCGCGACGCCGGGTTCATCCCGGTTCTGCAGCTGAACGACCTGTTCGACCGCCGCGTGCCCTGCGCCCCGGCCCCCTACGCCGAGATGCGGAGCCTCAACGACCGCATGGAGGACGCTCCGAGGTTCCAGCAGGCGGGCGTCGAACTCCTGCTCCGGGCCCTGCGCGAGAGCCGCTCCAAGGTGCACATCCTCTCGTTCGGCTCTGCCCGGCCCGTGGCGCTGGCGTTCAACCGCGACCCGGGCCTCATGCGGCGCAAGGTGGCCCGCATCCACCTCTGCGCCGGCGCCTCGCCTGCCGGGTACCTCGAGTGGAACGTGATGCTGGATAGGCGAGCCTTTGTGCAGGTACTCCGGAGTGGCCTGCCCACGGCCGTCTACCCCTGCGCCAACGAACGGAGCCCGTTCGAGCTGGGCCCCAACAACACCTACTGGAAGCTGCCCAACCTGGAGTGCGTGCGGAGGATGGATCCCCGGCTCCAGAGCTACCTGGCCTACGCCTTCGAGCGGAGCGCCCGGTCCGACTTCCTCAACGCCGTGGAGGAGCGGCCCGATCCGGCGGCCATCGCGCGCATCGCGGTGCGCGAGCACCATGTCTGGGAGACCTCGGTCTGGGCGCAGGTGGCGGGGCTCCGGCTGGTGCAGCGCCCCGGCGTGGGCGGGCGGCTGGTTCCAGCGGCTGAGGTGCGCCCCGGCGACGTGGCCGTGCCCGAGCGGCTGGTCCCGTGCCGCCTACGCGTGACTGACGACGGCCAGTTCACCTGGGAACGGACCTCGAAGCCCACGCCCCACGCCATCTTCCAGCGCGACGACCCGGCCCGGAGCCAGGCCGCCCTGCGCGAGGCGCTGCCCGCCCTCTACGAGAGCTTCCGCACGCCGGGCGCCCCAACGTCCGGCTGAGCAGGCGCCGCGCGGGCTTGTCCGCGCTGCAGGCCCTGAGCGCCGCGAGCTCGGCCTCGTTCCGGACCACACGCTGGTATCGCCCGCGCTACCAGATGGGGCCGGTGGCGCCTGCCTGCCCCTCACTTCGTGATCGCAATCCTCGATATCTGGATCCTCACCTCCGGCCGGTTGCAGGGGTCGATGCGCAGGCTGGTGATGACGCCGCGCCAGCGCTGGTTCTTCCCCACGGGCAGGACGTAGGTGTGCCACTTGCCGTCGACTAGCGCTGGGACGCGGACACTGGCCTCTTCGCTGGTGCCTGCCGAGCGGGTGGACCAGAAGACCTGCAGCGTCTCCTCGGCTCCGGCGCCGGCCTTGCCCGTGAGCTTCATTCGGAGGGTCACCGACCGCCGCGTGGAGGCTCGAACCTGCACCGGCGGGCCGAAGAAGGCGGGGTCGCGGCCCGTCGAGCGGACCGTCAGCGCGCCGCCTGTCAGTTCGGCCTTCGTGATGTCCATGCCGCTCTCCCAGCCGCCGATGTCCTTGGAGAGGTCCCAGACGCCGCCCGTGCCGGCCAGCACGTCGACCTCGGGGGTCACGGCGCCCACGTCGGCCGGGGTCAGGTCGATGTGCTTCTCAGGCGCATCGGTGAAGACGCGGCGGATGGCGTCCAGGTAGCCGAAGCCGAACTCCTGCTGCGGCTCGACGTAGGAGCCCTCGCCCAGCTCGTTCCATGCCTCGATCAGCGTCACGGGGAGCGCCTTCCTCGGGTTGGCCTCGATGAACGCCTTGGCGTCGCGCAGGTGCCGCTCGAAGTTGGCCGGGTTCCGGCCGTAGCGCACCAGGGCCGCGTCGCCGTGCCACGGTCGCGAGTCCCAGCCGCCGGAGACGGGCGTCATGATCGGGATGGAGCATTGCGACACGGCTACATCCCACTGCTTGCGGTAGGGCTCCAGCAGGTCGTCGAACGAGGCCCACTTCTCCGAGCCGCGCAGGCCGAGCCCCGGCCAGTTGTACGCCGTGACCGCGTCGTAGCCCTCCTCCTCCGCCACCTTCGCCTCGCCGGGGCTACCGCCCACGCAGGCGATCATGTAGAGGCCCTTGAGGCCCGCCGCAACGCACATGCGCCGCATCTCCGTGAAGGCGCGCTTCACCTCGGGGCTGCCCATGTCGGCGCGGAAGCGGTGCGGGGTGAAGATGATCATCACCGGCTTGCCGTCGATGGTGTAGTGCTCGGGCCGCTTGAAGTAGTTGTCGATCCAGTAGCGGGTCACCTTCTGCATGTCGGCATAGGACGAGGTGCCGTCGGCGTTGTGGTTGGCCCAGAGCAGGCAGAACTTGAGCTGCTTGCCGTACTTCGACTTGAACAGCCCGTCGTGCAGGCCATGCTCCAGCGACCGGGAGCCCTGGCTCCAGTACCAGTCATAGGCGAAGAAGGTGACGCCGTGCTCCACGGCCCACTTCACCTGCCAGTCCGCCACGCTCGGGTCGCCTTCGCGGTACCAGCCCAACACGGGCCGCCGCTCGGGGTAGCGCATGATGGGCGCCCACTGCCCGGCCGACCGCCAGCCGGGGAAGTAGTAGATGCCCACGTCGATCTTCTTCGCCCGGACGGGTGTCGGCGCGGGCATGACGCCGGTGCGTGCCACGGCCGGCGCCGCGGTGACCTTCACTTCAGTGGTGGAGGTGACCGCAGGCGCTCCCGAGCCGCCCACCGCGAGGCCCACGCGGTAGAGGCCCGGCCTCGGGAAGCGGAGGCTCCATCGCCATGTGGCGTCCTCATCGAAGCCGATGGCCTGCCTCGGCGCGGAGCCTGCCTTCGCCACGGTCACTCCGGCAGGCAACGTGAGCCGCGCGGCGACGCCCTTCGCCTCGGCGCCGCCGGCGTTGCCCACTCGGGCGGTCAAAGGCACATCGCGCCCGGTGCGCGGCAGCGCCTGCTCGGCGCCGAACCAGGCGACGCGCAGGTCGGCAGCACCGGCAGGGAGCGCCGCCGGAGCGATGGAGTGGACCGTCACCGTGTCGCCGGTAACCGTGCCGGGACGCAGGCCGAGGCCGACGATGCGTCCCGCCCAGCCCGGCTGCGACATCACATCGACGTTGTAGACGTGCGGCTTGCCGTCAGGCGTCAGCTTGACCGATACCTCGCGGAGGCCGTTCACCTTGTCGGACGCGTAGACGAGCGCCGCCCGTGCGGTCTTGGTCGATGTCAGGCGGAGGCAGACGTAGGGCAGGGACTCGGAGTCGGCGGGTGCGATCGGCGCCAGAGCGAAGGCCTCGGGCTCCGTCACCCGCAAGGTTGCGCCGCCCGTGCCCGGTTGTGCGTCCACCCCCTGCCGAAGCGTCCATGCGGCGCCGGCTCCGACGGCCGGTCCGGCGGACGCGCCCATGGGCAGCTGGACGATGCGCACGGCGCCCATCTCGAACCGGGTGGCGTCGTACGGGTCCAGCCGCATCTGGATGATCTGCCCCTCGGCCTGCCAGAAGGGGTAGATCCTGTAGGTGCGCCACTTGCCGTCGCCGATGACGCCCAGCGAGCTCGACTTCGCGCCGGAGAAGCCGCCGTAGGCGCCCTCCTTGGTGCCGGACCAGAAGATCTCCATCAGGCCGTCGCGGTCGGCCTTCATCGGTATCTCGATCACCTGCCAGGCATTGGCCTTGACCCGGAATGCCGGCTTGTAGACGAGGATCGGATCGCCGCCGACGGTGCGGAAGCGAACCCGCTCCCCGTCGGCCGTCAGGTCGGCCATGTCCTGGTTGGCTGTCCACTGAGCAGCCGCGCGGCTGACACCCAGTTCGACCAGTGTGGTGGGCTCGGGAGGCTGCGCCTGCAGCCCGGCGGCGAGCCAGACGAGTGCGGCGGCGAGTGCGAGCATGGTGGTTCCCTCTTGCGGTGGCGGTTCGTGCGGTATCACGTTACCCGAGAGGCGGCCCAAGAGGGGCGTTAGTGGTGACGTAGCCTATTGGGACTGATGCGGTTTCGTGATCGTCACTGACCATACGCCGACATCGAGCCCGGTATCCGCAGCATGGGCCGTGCGCTGCCGGCAACGAACTACCGCCGAGCCGTCGTCTTGCAGGAAGTACTCGTACGCGGCGCCGTCAATCGGACAGGCGGGCATCTCGGTGAACCCCTCCGGGAAGCCGACCAGCTGCGGCGGCAAACTCGAGCCCGCACCCCAGCGGGGGCATGTCCGCGAGGCGCAAGATGACGACCGCGAGCACCTTCACGGTACCGGTGAGATTGGATCGGCAGACCCGGGCCATTGATGTTCGGCTGGTGCTGACATAGAGTGGGACGGCCATAGCCACCAGAATGCTGATCACCATGATGACGGCCAGTAGTTCCACCAAGCTGAAGCCGTCGGTTCGCCGGTACCCTTTCATGGCTCTCATGATCGATAGACTATCTCGCGTCTGGTCCCGACTGTGCACGACCTGCGCTGTCCTCCGCAGATGAGCCTTCAGGCTGTATGTATTATCGGGTGCAGTCGAGTGTTTATTAAGGTAGAGCATCCTGACGGCTCAGGCAACGGCCGCGGCGGCCGCGTGTGACCCCGCCATGCATCGCTCGCCGCATCGGGAGTACACTTGCTCTATCGCCGATTGCCGGAGGGACGCCATGCATCGCAAGGGGATCGTCTGCCTGTTGTCCATCGCCGCGCTCTTTGTGGGCGGCTGCGCCGTGCGGTGCGACTTCTCGCCGGACGGACGCCGCCTGCTGGTTCCCACCGACGCGGGCCTCCGCATGGTGGCCACGGCCGGGGGTAGCTCCACGCTTATCCCGGGGAGCAAGGGCTCCTTCGGCGGCGTCTGGTCGCCCAACGGTCGCCGCGTGGCCTACGGCGTCCACGAAGGTCTGAACCTGGGTGTCTGGGTCTACGATGTGGACCAGGGCCGGGCCCGGCGCATCATGCCCACCAAGGCGTTCCCTGCGGCGTGGCGCGACGACGGAGCGCTGGTGGCGGTATTGAACCTCGACGGGCCCGGAACGCTGGAGGCCTACGACGCGCTGGACGGCAGCCAGGCCTTCGCCTACGAGCTGCCCGGCAAGCCCGAAGGCGTGATGGATGTGACCTGGGTTCCCGGGGCCAACAACCTGCTGGCGCTGGTCTCCGTGGACGGCAAGTCAGACCTAACCCTCTTCGAGGCAGGCGAGGTCGTGCGGCTCACCTCGACAGGCGACGTGCTGGGCTACCGGCTCATGCCCGACGGCCATGTGCGCTGGGTGCGCCGCGCCAAGGACCCGCGCTTCGTGCTCATCTCCACCTACCAGCAGACGCTGGCCCAGCGCTTCGCGGGGAAGCTGACCCAGGTGGAGCGCGCGGCCGCCATCAATCCCGGCCAGAGCCGCGCGCCGCGCAAGGTGGACTACGCCGCACTCTCGCCGGATGGCTCCAAGATCGCCCTGCTGGCTACCGTGGACCGGCCGGACGCCAAGGGCGCCCCGACCGAAGTGGGCGTGGTCTACTGCCTGACGGCCGACGGCAAGGCGAGCGCCCTGCTCACCACGCCCGACGAGAAAGTGCCCGACTGGTGGGCGCCGACCTGGTCGCCCGACGGCCGCTGGGTCTGCGTCACCGTCGAGTCGGCGCTGGGCCAGCGGGCGCTCCTCATCTCGCCGGACGGCAAGACGCGGAGGCTCGCCGCGCAGGTCGCCCCGCCCAAGCCCGCCGCCCCGCCCGCGCCGTCGCCGCGCAAGAAGAGGAGCTGAGCCATGGCCAATGACTGGACCGACCGCTACGAGGTGCAGGGCGAGGAGCGAGCCGCCGCGCTGGCCGAGGCCGCTGCGATCATCGCCGGCTGGGGCCTCACCATGCCGCCCTGCGAGCCCATGCCGCTCCACTTCGGGCTGGGCGACTTCCGGCGCATCGGCGAGACCGAGTACTGGATCGTCAACGACACCGTCAACCACTACTGCGGCAAGTTCCTCTTCCTCTTCGAGGACCAGCGCTGCCCCTGCCACCGGCACGCCATGAAGGATGAGACCTTCTTCGTGGTGCGCGGCGCGTTCGAGTTCGAGATCGACGGCGTGCGGAGCCGGCTGGAGCAGGGCCAGACGCTGAAGCTGCCGCCGGGCCACGCGCACACCTTCGCGGCGGTGGATGGACCGGCGCTGGTGCTGGAGGTATCGCTCCCCTCCATCCCCGGCGACAACGTCTTCGAGGATCGCAGCATCGGCTCGGACGGGGTGCTGTAGCCCCCATGCGGCCCTGCATCCTGGCGCTGGACCTCGGCACCACGGCGTTCAAGGCCGGGCTCGTCGCCGCCGGGAGGCTCGCCGCGACGCCCGTGGTGGCGCCCTACAGGCTGGACCACCGCCCCGACGGCGCCGTGCTCTGCGACCCGGCCCTCTACGCCGAGACGGCCCTCCAGGCGCTGGCGGGAGCGGCCCGTTCGGCGCGCGAGGCCGGGCTGGAGCCCCGGGCAGTGGCCCTCACCTCGCAGGCCCAGACCTACATCCCTGTGGACGAGCGCGGCCGGCCGGTGGGCCCGGCCGTGGTCTGGACCGACGACCGAGCCGTGCGCGAGGCAGCC
Organism: uncultured Chthonomonas sp.; assembly: GCA_903885605.1. Lineage (GTDB taxonomy): Bacteria > Armatimonadota > Chthonomonadetes > Chthonomonadales > CAJBBX01 > CAJBBX01. The sequence goes on from CAISJD010000200.1 coordinate 45,721, forward strand.
GAAGCCGCCGACGCCCTGCCCGATTTCGCAGCCTCGGCGGGCTTCACCGAGCCCAGCCCGCTGCAGTTCCTCTGCAAGGCGGCGATGCGAGGCCGACGGGAGGGGCACCCGGCGCGCTACCTGCTGCTGAACGAGTGGGTTGCGCTGGCCCTGACCGGCGCGGCCTACGGCGACGACGTGAACCAGGGCATGGGCGGCTTCATGGACATCCGCACCCGGGCATGGAACCCCGCCGCGCTGGCCTTCGCGGGCATCCACGAGGGCATGCCGGCTCCCTGCGGACCCGCCGCAACCCTCTCAGAGCCCCTTACGGCGGATGCGGCCGAGCGGCTGGGCGTCGGGCGCATCCCCGTCCACTCCTGCGGCAACGACCAGAGCTGCGGGGCCATCGGCGCCGGGGCGGTCGATGAAGGCGCGGGCTTCCTCAACTTCGGCACGGCCATGGTGGCCTACCGCACGCTGGCGGCGCCCGCGGCGCCGGCCGAGCCGTGGCAGATCGCGGGCATCAGCCCCCTGCCGGAGCGCTGGTTCCTGCTGGGCGTGGAGTCGGAGTTCGGCAACATGGTGGAGTGGCTGGCCGAGTTGCTCTGGCCCGCCGAGGGCGTGGGGACCATGCTGGAGGCCTGCGCCGAGGGAGCGCCGTGGCCGGGCGTGCCGGACTTCACGCCCACGGGCGGCGGCCGATGCTCGCTGCTGGGGGTGGGTCCGGGCGTGGAGCGCCTGGGCCTTGGCCGCGCCGCGCTGGCCTACTACCTGGGCCGCGTGCGGACCATGGCCGGGGCTCTCTGGCCGCAGGGGCTTCCGGCGCGGCTCATGGCGGCGGGCGGCATGTCACGCAGCGACGCGTGGCTGGGCCTGGTGGAGGCCGAGCTGGGTCTCCGCCCCCACCGCGCCGACGCCGAGCATGCCGGCCTCATCGGCGCCGCCCGCGTGGTGGAGGCGGTCCGCCCCGTAGTGTGACCCCGGTAGCTACTCCAGCACGGGCTTGGTGAGGCGGCCTCCCGCCTGCTGCAGCGCCTGTTGCTCGCGGTCGAAGGTGCCGTAGAAGATCGCGCCGGCGTCCATCCAGGTTGCCAGCCGCTCGATATCGGCCGGGCTCGCCTTCACGCCGCCGTGGCCCGCCAGGACCAGCTTCATCACGCTGCTGCCGGTGGAGCCGTAGCGGCCGGGCTTGCTCACGGGCTCCGAGTTATTCATGTCGGAGTAGGGCACACGGGCCGACATGGCGTTGTACGAGGCGGTGTAGTGGCCGTCGATCCTCCCCGTCAGATCCACGCCGCCGCCCGGCTTGGGGCCGGAGTGGCACGAGACGCAGAGCTTGTCGAGCACCGGCTGCACGAGGATGGGATAGCTCATGGGCTTGGAGCCGTCGGGACCGGGCAGTATCCTCGACGGGGCGCGGCGCGACGCCAAGGGCGCCGTGGCGGGCGGGCCGGAGGTCCGGCGCTCGTGGCAACCCGAGCAGGAGGCCCGCTCACCGGGCTGCACGTAGATACCGCTCCGCATGGTCTGCACCGCCATGCCCCGATGGTCCAGCGCCTGCAGGGCCACCTCGCGGCGGGCGGGCAGGCGGAAGTAGGCCGAGCCGTCGGCCTCCACGGGCACGGTGCCCAGCACCTGCTTGCCCGGCGACCCGCTGGGAACGCCCACGGCCGGCAGGTCCTTGCCCGGCGTCGACTTCGGCAGGATTTGCACGATCCGCAGCGACTTCACGCTGCCCTTGGGCAACTCCGGGGTGGCGTGGTAGACGTTCTGCAAGAGCATGAGGCCCTCGTCTCCCATGGACTTGGCCAGGGGCGACGAGATGCGCCGGGGCATGGGCCGGGGCCGCAGCGGCATGGCCCAGACCGACGAGATGTTGGGGTCGCGGTAGAGCATTTCGCGGTTGCCGGCGGCGTCGCAGAGGTAGAGGCCGAACATCCCCGGCGCGTTGCAGCGGGGCTCGCCCAGCAGCTCGATGTAGCTGAACGAGGCCAGGAAGAGGTCCTCGGCGAGCGGGAAGGGGCTCCGGTAGCTGTGGCCGGGCCAACGTCGGCTCTCCACGGTCTCCAGCGGGGTGGTGCCGGGCATGGTGGCTCGCCAGTTGGGTGTCACCGTCGCCTCGCTCTCGGGGAAGGGCGTCTCGGGCGTCAGGCGGATGAGGGCGGACTTGCTGTCCGGTCCCTTGGTCGGGTCAACGAGGATAATCGAGCCGGCGGTCATGGCGTGGTGGGCCGCGGCGGTGGCCATGATGAGGTTCGACCCCGGCACGGCCTGCGGCTCCCAGATGCCCACCGGGTTGAAGGTGGCGTTGCCCGAGAGGATGGCCGCACGCGTGCCGTCGGGGTTGGTGGTCCAGAGGTGCTCGTAGAAGACCGGGTGGCGATCCACGTAGTCCCAGCGGGTGTAGACGATGCGGCCGTCATGCAGCACGGCGGGGTCCCACTCCTGGGTCTCGTGGTAGGAGATGGGCACGGGCACGGCGCCCTCTCCGGCGGCCACGGCCAGCGTGTAGTTCTCGCAGCCCGGCGTGCCGCAACGGTGCCATCCACCGCGGCGGGTGGAGACGCAGACGTACTTGCCGTCGGGCAGCCAGCGGGGCGCGAAGTCGTCATTCGGGCCGCTGGTGAGGCGGCGCAGGCCGGAGCCGTCGGAATTCACCGCATAGAGGCTGTAGTAGCGGCCGTACTGGCCCCGAACGGTGTCGGTCGGGTCCGAATCTGTGGCGCAGAAGGTGAAGAGGACGCGCTTGCCGTCCCAGGAGACGTCGGGCTGCATGAAGCTGCCCTTGCCGACGGCGCCGGTGAGCGAGCGCACGGCCATGGCCTTGCCGGGGTTCGCCAGCGTGACGATGCCGCCGCCGGGCCGGGCGTACCGGCCGTAGTACTGCGTGAGCTGGTGGCTGAAGACGCCGGGCGCCTGCTTGGCGAAGACCAGCGGCCGGATGCGGTCGCCGGCGCGGGCCAGCAGGAGACCTCGGGCCGCCCATCGGATGCGGAGGTAGGCGGCTTCGTAGGCTTCGTCGGAACCGGTGCGCTTGGCGGCGGCCAGGGCGGCGCTGCACGCCTGATACGTGGCGCGGGCGTCCGGGCCGGAGTTCGCGCGCCTCACCAGACCCTCCAGCCGGGCCAGCGCCTTCGCCGCTGCCACAGCGGGCTTCACCGGCTCGTTGGGCGTGCCGAGGCCGTCCTGCTGGCGCCAATCCCACTCGATGAGCGCGCGCTCAACGGCGGCGCGGTAGGCCGGCGTCCGCGCCAGGTAGTTCGAGCCGGGCGGCGGCGCCAGCGGCAGCGCCACCGTGAGGGCGCCCATGGAGGCCGACCAGCCCGAAAGCCTCGCCGAGACCGGCCCGCCCGCCGCCCGCAGCACCATGCGCAGGGCGCCCGCTCCGGGCTCGCACCGGGCTGTCACGCGGGCCGCGCCCTCGGCTCCCCTGGCCTCCCAGAGCAACTTGCCGCCCTGGTAGAGCGCCACATTGACGCGGCCGCCGCCGGCTTCGAGCCTGCCCGAAAGGGTGAAGGGTTGCTCGGCTGCGGCCACCGGGATACCCAGTTCCGCCGCGCCGCCTGCGGGCAGGTCGGCCAGGAAGGAGCCTGTCGCGGCGGCAGCCTGAGTGCCGCGGTCGGTTCCAGCCAGCGTCAGGCCACAGAAGGGGAGCGACCAGGCGGCATCGACGCCGTCCAGCCGGGCGGCGGGAGTACCGAATGCCAGCGGACGCCGGGCCATGAACTCCACCTCGGCCAGGCCGCAGGTCTGGAAGTCGTTGTAGGAGGAGAGCACGACGATGCGGGCCCAGGGCGCCTTGAAGCTGACGGGCAGCTCGGCGCGGGCCTCGTTGTCGTCGGCCAGCGAGCCGGCGGCGACGCGCGACCATGCCTTGCCGTCCTGCGAGGTCTCCAGCGCGAAGTCACGGGTGTGGTACATGCTGCCCGTCCAGCGGGCCTGCCAGACCACCACGCGGCGGACCTCCTCGGCCTGGGCGAAGCGGAAGGTGAGGGCCACGGGGAGCTTGCTCTGGTCGCGCGAGTACCAGCAACCGTTGCCCGACTCCATGCGCCCGTCGGCGGCGTTGCTTCCGGCGTGGGCCGGGCTGAACTGGCTTTCGGCCTCCACGCGCGCGCCCGCCGACGCCAGACCCACGTTCATGAGCCCCTCATCCGGCCCCGCACCGGCCCATACCGCCAGCCCCAAGGCGGCGGCGGCCACCAACGCCGCGCCGGCAATTCCCGCAGATCGCTTCATGTCGCACACCTCGCCGCCGGCCGGTCGTCTCGACCGATCCAGTTCTCACGCATACTGTGTACCCTCCATTCCCGCATCGCTAGCCCGTTAGCCGGTTATCGGGAAGGAAGAGGGGCGGCTCCCGGCTAAATAGAGGGCCAGACACGCGCCGCGCGGAACTCTGGCGGCGCATCGTGAGGGACACCCATGATAGGACATTGCGTTCCCGCCGCACTGGCGACCTGCCTGGCGGCCCACCTGGCAGCCCTCTCGGTGCCGGCTGCCGCGCAGACAAGGAAAGGCATGAAGCTCTCGGAAGTACCGTTCACCCAGGTCACTATCGCCGATCGGTTCTGGAAGCCGCGGCGGGACACCAACCGCAAGGTCTCGCTCAAGCACAGCCTGGACCAGCTCGAGAAGACCAACAACCTGCGCAACTTCGACCTGGCGGCGCAGGGCAAGCGGGAGGGCTACTCCGGCCCCGTCTTCATGGATTCGGACCTCTACAAGACGCTGGAGGCCGTGGCCTACTCGCTGGCCACCGATCCCGACCCGGCGCTGGAGGCCCGCATCGACGGCATGATCGCCCGGATCGCCGCCGCCCAGAGGCCGAACGGGTACCTGAACACATGGTACGAGGTGAACGCGCCCGACCAGACCTTCACCAACCTGCGCGACAACCATGAGCTCTACTGCGCCGGACACCTCTTCGAGGCCGCCGTGGCCCACGTTCAGGCCACCGGCAAGCGGACGCTGCTGACCATCGCCACGAAGTACGCCGACCACCTCGTCGCCACCTTCGGCGACGGGCCCGGCAAGCGCCCCGGCTACTGCGGCCACCCCGAGATCGAGCTGGCCCTGGTGAAGCTGTGGCGCGCCACGGGCAACAAGGCCTACTTCGACCTCGCCGCCTACTTCGTCAATGCGCGAGGCTCGCACTTCTTCGCCGTGGAGCATCGCACCCCGGACGCCGAGTATGACGGCGCCTATTTCCAGGACGACGTGCCGATCCGCGAGCACAAGAACATCAAGGGCCACGCCGTGCGGGCCGCCTACCTCATGTCCGGCGTGGTGGACGTGGCGGCGGAAACCGGCGACCAGGGCCTGCTCGATATGGTGAACCGCGTGTGGCGCAACACCAGCCGCAAGAACACCTACATTACCGGCGGCATCGGGCCGTCGGCGCATAACGAGGGCTTCACGGCCGACTACGACCTGCCCAACCTCACGGCGTACCAGGAGACCTGCGCCTCCGTGGCCCTGGCCCTCTGGAACCACCGCATGAACCTCCTCACCGGCGATGCCAAGTATGCCGACATCGTGGAGACATCGCTCTACAACGGCGTACTGGACGGCGTCTCGGTGGACGGCAAGCGCTTCTTCTATGTGAACCCGCTGGAGAGCATGGGCACGCACCACCGCTCGGACTGGTTCGGTTGCGCCTGCTGCCCGCCCAACGTGGCACGGACGCTCTCATCGCTGGGCGGCTACGCCTACGCCACCGACGCGGACGGCCTGACCGTGAACCTCTACGTGCAGGGCGGGGTAAACACGAAGATCGGCTCCGGCGCCGTGAAGGTGGATGTGAAGACGGACTACCCCTGGGACGGCAAGGTGACCCTCACCCTGAAGCCCGAGGCGCCCCGCACCTTCTCCCTGCGCCTGCGCATCCCGGCCTGGTGCGAGAAGTGGTCCATCTCGGCCGGCGCCCCCACCCGGTGGCCCATGGAGAACGGCTACGTGGTGGTCCGGAAGCAGTGGAAGCCCGGCGACGTGGTGACCCTGACGCTGGACATGCCCGCCCGCCGTGTGGAAGCCAACCCCAACGTGACGGCCAACCGTGGCCTGGCGGCCGTGCAGCGCGGCCCGCTGGTCTACTGCCTGGAGGCCGTGGACCAGAAGGCGCCGGTGGCGGACCTCTACTTGCCCATGGAGGCGCTGTTGCAGCCCAAGGAGCGGCCGGACCTCTTCGGCGGCATCACGACACTGGAAGGCACCGCCTACACCGCAGGCCAGTCCGAGTGGGGCCCCAGGCTCTACCAGTCCGCCCGCAAGCCCCGTCCGACCCACGTGACCGCCATTCCCTACGCCTTCTGGGACAACCGCGAGGCCGGCGCCATGCGCGTCTGGGTGCCGCTGGCGCCCGGTGCGCCCACGGCCGGCGGACCGGAGACGGCGGCGAAGGTCACCCTCTCCTATGTGAGCGGCAACGCCCAGCCGCGGGGCATCAACGACGGCATCGAGCCCAAGTCGTCCGGCGAGCAGCCTGCCGCGCTCTGCCACTGGTGGCCGCATAAGGGCGGCTCCGAGTGGGCGCAGTACACCTGGTCGAACCCCGTCCGCGTGAACGGCGTGCGCGTCTACTGGTTCGATGACACCGGCCGCGGCGAGTGCCGCCTCCCGGCCGGCTGGCTGGTCGAGGCCCTGCAAGCGGACGGAACGTGGACCGTGGTGAAGGCGGCCGAGTTCCCGGTGGCCAAGGACCGATGGACCGAGGTGCGCTTCCCGACAGTCGCCACCAAGTCGCTCCGCCTGACCGTGAGGCTGCAGGAGGGGTGGGCCGGCGGCGTGCACGAATGGAAGATCCTGGAAGACGAGGACTGAGACACGAAGGAGGCGCCGCAATGCTACTGCCGCTGGTCGGCCTGACCATGACCGCCCTTGCCGCGCCGCCCCCGGCGCAGGACGGGGCCGGTGAGCCATGCACCCTGAAGAAGCGCATCGTGCGGACCCTCACGGCCCGCTACCTGCTCTTCTTGCCGAAGGGCTACAACGACGACAAGGCGAAGAAGTGGCCGCTCATGCTCTTCCTGCACGGCGCAGGCGAGCGCGGGAGCGACCTGGAGAAGCTGAAGGTCCACGGCCCGCCCAAGCTGGCGGCCGCGGGCAAGGATCTGCCGTTCATCCTCGTGGCGCCGCAGTGCCCCGACAACGGCTGGTGGGAGACGGAGACACTGGGCGCCCTGCTGGACGAAGTGCAGGCCAAGCACCGCGTGGACGCGGATCGGGTCTACTGCACAGGCCTGAGCATGGGCGGCTATGGGACGTGGGCCATGGCGCTGGCGTACCCGAAGCGCTTCGCGGCGGTCGCGCCCATCTGCGGCGGAGGTCAGGCACGGCTCGCCGGGTGGATGATGCGTTCGCCGGCGTGGGTGTTCCACGGCGCCAAGGACAACGTGGTGCCGCTCGCCGAGAGCGAGGCCATGGTGGCAGCGCTCAAATCCGGCGGGATCGAGCACCGCTTCACCGTCTACCCCGAGGCGGGACACGACAGCTGGACCGAGGTCTACAACACGCCAGAGCTGTTCGAATGGCTCCTGAGCCACAAGTTGCCCCTGGCCGAACCGAAGCGGTAGCCTGAGGGGCCACAAGCCCGATCACCAAGCGGGGCCTCCGAACCCACCCGGGTTCCGGGGCCCCGCCTTTTACAGCCCCAGGTCCTCCAGCGACCGTGCGTCGAGCAACTGGACCCCCATGGTGGCGGCTTCCGAGTCGCTGAGGGAGGTGATCTTGCCGCGCTGGCACTCGGTGAGAGGTCCGAACCGGCGCTCCAGCTGCAGCGTCAGCAGCGTGTGGAATGCCTCCTGCCGCCCCGTGCCCCGGCCTTCGTCTACGCCTAGCCGCCGCCCCTCGTCCACGCCTAGCCTGCGGCCCTCGTCCACGCCTAGCCGCCGCCCCTCGTCTACGCCTAGCCTGCGCCCCTCGTCTACGCCCAGCCTGTGCCCCTCGCGCAAGAGCGCCTGAGCCCCTGTCATGGTCATCTCGTTCACCTCCTCATGCCGTTCGCCGCCGATGGCGTCGGCAATGGCCTGGTTCAGCGCGTCCTGCTCGTCCACCGTGCGCTTGTGGCGCACCAGGAGGACCAGGAACTGGGCCGCCCGACGCCAATCGTCCTGCGCCTCCGGCGGTAGCGCCTCCAGTTCGCGCATGGCCGTCGCAAGGGCCGCCTTCATCGCCTCGGTGTCACCGTCCGCCGTCCGCAGGACCCGCAGCACCGAGGCCAGGGGCGAGACGCCCT